>JBKKAT010000412.1:0-2511 GCA_046714535.1 Acidobacteriota bacterium
CTACCATGGAGATCCTGCGCAGCGGGAGATCATAGAAGCGTTGATCGATTTCGGCGCAGACGTGAATTACAAAGATGATATCGATACAACGCCGTTCTTTTTTGCAGCGGAAAAATGTGACGTTGGCATAATGCGGAGCATGATGAAAGTGGGTGCTGTGATGGAGGTCCAGGCGAAAGGAGGGGCAACAACTCTTACCAATGCAGCGATGTCCAACAATGTGGAATGCGTCCGTTTGCTTTTGAAATCAGGATACAAGCTGAAAAACGAGCCTGCGTGGTTGATGAACAGCACGAAGAATGCCGAAATTTTGGCGATGTTGCGAAAGGCCGGCGCCAAATAGCTTTCAGCGTTTTTGCGGTGATACTCCCGGTACATCCAGCGCGGGGTTTCGATCAAAAAAATTGTAAGGCTTCAGCGTCACCGAATGCCAGCCGAGATTATATACAGGCCAATCCTCTGATGAGGGAACATGGTGGAAACCCATCGTATACCAGAGAACTATGTCCTGGTCCTCTATCTTTCTGTTTTTCGATGTCCATGCCGGCAATCCCTGACCGGGCAGTGATTGATTTGGATAATCTCCTGCTGCGTAGCGTTCTTCCGGCACAAAAGGTGCGATCCACAAATGATAGTTCGCGAACAGGGCGCGGCTGAGCGCCGGATCATCAGGCTTTACGAGAGGTAGAGCATTCGCTTCCGGATGAATCATGTAACTGACAACATTTCCCAGCGCATTCTTTTTGTGCATATTCATCACATGCCACAAGGCAGGGTTCTCATAACTCAAACGAAACTTTGCATCCGAATCGGTTTTTGCGACTTCCTCTTTCGTTCTCCAGATCCTGCGACGGTTTTCCGGACTTGCGTTTTTTTCTGGCACCAGCAGATTGCGCATGAAAGTATTAGAAGTTCCATCGATGTCTAGATCGAGACGCACGCTCAGAAAATGATCGTGATTGATGCCCACTCGTCCCGGTGAAATCAACGGCCCATAAGCAGTCTCTTCGGTTGCAGTATCATCACTCATTTTTTGAGATTTGACGCCTTTCACGGAGTCGATTCCGGTCGCACCGGCTCTATAGGCAATGTCTCCCTTTTGATCGAAAATCCAATCCATCACATAGTCATAGTTGCCGACTGTCGCAATGTAGCGCACAACCAGTTCAATTCCGGGGCGGCTCTCCAGCGCTTGTGTCATCAGATCGTAATGACGCCAAACCGGATCACCTTGCGAACGTTCGAAAATGCACACACGATTCTCCAGAGTGTCGGCTCCACCTGTGTAGCTGGACATTATGGGTGATAAGAATGTTGAGGTTTGAGGACAATCTGCTCCGGCAACCAGCGTGGTAGCCATGGTGCCGAATCCATAATCTCCTTCATCCATATAATTACGGTAGTACCAGCCTTTCGTGGGATCCTGATAAGGAACGAAAATCTCGGAAAGATGTCCCTGATAAAGTACGGATCGTGTTTCGTCTCGATCTTTGTATTTCACAAGTGAAACAACGACTCCTTCCCGGATCTCCCAACGGAGATGAAACGACCAGTTCTGCCAGTGAACAAACGAGCCGTCGATACGAATGTTGCTTCCTTCCGGTGCAGAGAAGATGATCGGCTTTGTTTCCCTCTGCGTACCAATGGATGCCGCATCCAGTTCCGAATTACCGCCCGGAACCGGCACGACGCCAAGATCTGTTACTTCAAGTACCTCCCCGCGATCCAGATCCAGTGTTGCAAACAGTCCTTCAATCGGATTTGCAAAGACGTCCGTTTTGATGCCGCGCACATCGAAACAATCTACTTTCACAATCCGTTTTGTTTTTTCTATTTTCTTTCCAAAGTTGCCGGCAGTGCGCGGAGCACAGAAAATCTTTTCAAAATCGGTGAGCCCGCGCTTCCGGAATCCTTCCTGCATTTTTGCATCGCCCGTGACGATCTTGATCGCGGTTAAAATTTCCGGCAGAGTGACGAAAGGTTGCGCTCCCGGAATTTCTTGATGCGATAGCACCTTCCGGTTCACAAGATCCACGATCGACTCAAACGTCTTTGCATTCCGTCGCAAAACCACTTTTGCTTTTCTACCAATGGGATCTCCTTTGCGCCACGCGAAAACATCGGCCTTCAGCGGTTCCTTTAACGTAATGGAAGCAACCAATGTTTGATCGTCCACGTGTCCCGCCTGCCGGAGAATCGCCGTTGTTGCTTTGATCTCTGAAGCGTCCAGGGCATCCAGGGGATGTTGGGCTTCCGTCACAACCGGCAAGATCGCTACAAAGAAAAGTAAAACTAAATATTTCATCGAATTCACCCCAAGCATCCTTATGATAACCAATGGCATATTGATTTCAAACAGAGACACTACTCAGGATAAGTAGGCACGCGATTTCTGATATTCTAGATAGCTTGCGAGGTGAACGCGGATGGCACTGATCAAATTTGTTGCGAATCATGATGATCTTTCAACGGATCGCGGATATCAGTTCAAGTTTTACTGCGACAAGTGCC
>JBKKAT010000413.1:0-7597 GCA_046714535.1 Acidobacteriota bacterium
GGCCTCTCCTGTTCCATCGGGATGAATCTTCCAAACGCCAACTTTTTCGGGATTGTACGAGTTGTACACAATCCATCGGCCGTCTGCAGTCATATGGGATTTTCCGCATCCAATCCATCGTTTGTGATCCGGCGTGGATCGCTGCCATCTGCATTTGCCATCCAGATTTCATAGTGACCCTCGCGGTTGGAGCTCCAGAGGATGTGATTGCCACATCGGGAGTATAAGCGGGATCCCAATCATCCGTTGCGTCTTCCGTGATACGCGTTACGGCGCCGGTTTCCAGCGTGATCTGCATCAAATCCAGTGTTCCGCTTGCAAAAGACGAAAACAAAATGCGTTTGCCGTCGCGCGAATAGAGCGCGGCGTCTCGCCTTAAATGGTTCGTGAAAGGTTTGGCCAATCATTGGGTATTCATTTGAAAGCCACATGGTCTGCAGATGGCAAATATTTTGTCTTTGATAAGTTAAGTGGAAATCAAGAACCCGATCTTTACATCTTGATCTCGGTAAGGGAGGAAAGGCTCAACCCTGGCTGGCAACACCATTCAATGAAACCCTTGCTGCATTTTCCCCGGATAGCCGCTGGCTCGCTTATGTCTCGGATGAATCGGGAAGAGATGAAGTGTACATTCGCAGCTTTCCAAAACCTTCGACTCGAATTCAGATCTCTGCTGAGGGGGAACCGGACCTTTATGGAGCCGCGATGGGAAAGAACTTTTTTCTACGGTTTGCACAACAAATGATGGCCGATCTCCTACAATCCAGAGTTTTCCGCTTTTGTCCTAAGGAAACTGTTTGGCGGACCTTTTTGTATGGGAGCGGCGGCGGTAATTACGACATCTCCGTGAACAAACGCTACTTTTTTCACCTAAAATTGGTTTGCTCGTAATAAAAACAAGCGGAGAGGTTTTTCTCGAACCGCGCAGCAGATTCCGAAACGTATTCTCGAGAACCATTAGAAATTGCTGCCTACAAGGGACTTTTGCTGAAGGTGCATGGCACAAATTTGGCACAAGCGATTCTGTGGATCGACGACGAAAAAAGGAAAGCGGAGAGGGAGGGATTCGAACCCTCGATCCGAGTTTTAGCCCGGATAACTGCTTAGCAGGCAGCCCTGTTCGGCCACTCCAGCACCTCTCCGGTCAGATCGCTAAGCTTGTTGAAACGAGTGAACAAATTATAGGTTCATTCGGTCGAATCAGTCAAACGATCTTTTCTTAACTGATATAATTAATCCGCTGTGGCTAAACATACGATGACACTCACCACTCCATTTTTAAGGTGAAGATGCCGGAATGACATTACGGTTACTGTAGGCGCCGGCATGTATGCCGAATAATCGATTCAAGATCACGCTCCGATTCTGCCTTATCTCAGCAACAATTTGTCTGGCTGCGCTCCTCTCTGCCGAGGAAAAGCCAAAAGTCCTTCGATGTGGCTGGTATCTTTGGAATCCCTACCAGTACATGGCCGTGCGCGATGACCTGAAGCATTTGACCGGTCTGGACGTCCAGCTCGTGCGAGCCATCTGCAAACGGATGGGATATGAAGTGCTTTTCGAAGAAGTCCCCTGGAAACAGCATCAAAATGATGTAAAAGAAGGAATACGGGACATTGCTGCCGGCGCCTTCAAGAATGAGGAGCGCGCTTCCTATGCCTATTACTCAGCGCCTTATAGAACCGAAACGGACGTGCTTTACATCCGTTCGGCCGATGCATCGCGCTTTAAGTTTAAGGATGCAAGCAATCTCATGCGGCTATTTACGGAACGTTCCGTACGTCTGGGAGTCGTGGAAGGATTTTACTATGGTCCTACGGTCACACGGTACATCCAGGATCCCGCTAATGCATCACGCATTCTCAGCGTTAAAAATGAAGTTTCGAATTTTGAAAACCTGCTGAGCCACAAGATCGACGCTTTCATCATTGACCGGTTGGCGGGGGCGACACTTGCGTGGCGCTATGGATGGCAAAACCAGGTAACCAAAATCTCAGCGCCCGTTTATGAGGAAACCATTCACGTCATTTTCAGCAAGAAAAGTACGACGCCT
Source organism: Acidobacteriota bacterium (assembly GCA_046714535.1). Lineage (GTDB taxonomy): Bacteria > Acidobacteriota > HRBIN11 > JAKEFK01 > JAKEFK01 > JAKEFK01. Next base: position 2,054 of record JBKKAT010000413.1, read on the forward strand.
GAATTAGTAGATCTGTTCAATCGAAGCCTGGATGAGCTCCGGCGTGACGGCAAATACAGTCAGATTGTGCGTGAATATTTATTTCCGGAGCTGCTCGGCGCCACGGCAGGACAACGCTGGTTTTTTACGCTGGATATCATTGGGACAATTGCCTTTGCAATATCGGGAGTGTTGCTCGCGCGAAGTGGCAAATACAGTTTGTTCGGAGCGTTCGTCCTGGCATCCTTACCGGCGGTCGGCGGCGGAATCATGCGTGATGCTGTGGTCAACCGTGAAAGACCTGCGGTGCTGACAACGCCCGCGTACTTATTTGCGATCCTGTTCACAGTAACAATCTTCTATGTTGTATTCAAGATCAAAGAACGATGGCAAAGAACGGCCGATGACTCAAAAAACGAAAATCATCAGGAACAAGGATTGCTCAGTCTAGCCACGAACAATGCTGCTGTCGCATTTTTCGATGCGTTGGGATTGTCGGCGTTCACGATCATCGGAGTTGTTGTAGCAATGGAAACGAGATGTCATCCGCTTTGGCTTTGGGGGCCGCTCCTTGCTGCGTTAACCGGCGCGGGCGGTGGCATCATCCGTGATGTGATTCGCGCCGATGCAGAAAATCCTGGCTTGAAGGGTTCCTTCTATGCTGAAGTCGCGTTGATCTGGGGCTTTATTCTTTCCGTCTTCATGACATGGTACGCCAATTCACTTGTATATCATCCCTCGCACATCACGATGATGGTTGTTGTCGTACTTCTGGGAGGGCTCGTTACTCGCATGGTCGTGTTTCACTACAGGATCCGGAGCCCGATGTATTGATATGCACTATAATGGGCATGATGGGAGGGGTGGGGATGAAAAAAAGTTATCTTGTTCTGATTTTGTTAGCAATCTTATTCTGTAAGATTGCCGATGCAGCACCTGTAACGCAGGCAATCAAAACGGATCACTTCGGATACCGGCCGAATGATGTGAAGGTCGCAATCTTTTCCGCGAACCCGGGCGCAACAGTTGAAATCAGAAATAGCAGCGATGTTCTTGTACTGAGCATTCCCGGTGGTGGCGGATCCATTACAAGCAAAGGTTCTGATGGCGCGCCTTCCGGAGACACGATCTGGTGGGTAGATTTTTCGAATTTTACAACCCCCGGCACATATCGACTCTACAGTCCCTCCCTCAATGCGCAGTCCTACGATTTTGAGATCAAGGAAAATGTATACAATGCGGCGCTCAAAACGGCGCTGAAAACTTTTTATTATCAGCGTTGCAACACACCGAAGACCGCAACCCATGCCGGCAACTGGGCCGACGCAACGGCATGCCATATGAGTGACACCGCGGTTCGTCCTGCTGCGGGTCACACTGATTTCGGCACATTCAATCTGACCGGCGGACACCACGATGCGGGCGATTACAACAAATACTTGGGGAGCAGCATCTACTGCGGTTCTTTTCCTGCTGCGGGCATATGAAGATAATCCCGGACTCTTTAAAGATGGCGATCAAAATATTCCGGAATCGGGAAATGGAATTCCGGATCTGCTGGATGAAGTGAAATGGGAGCTCGATTGGTTTTTGAAGATGCAGCTTGCCAGCGGCGCGGTGTTGTATCAGATGCACGTAAATGGTTTTGCATCGAATGCTCCGCCAAGTGCCGATACGAATGTCCGCTTTTACCAGAATCCCAATATGGAATCGGCCGCGGTGTTCGCAGGCACGCTTGCTTATGCCTCGCGAGTTTTTGCAAATGCGGGACAGACAACTTATTCGAACACACTGAAAACAGCAGCGAACAATGCGTGGGCCTGGTTACTGACTCAGAGCGATTCAGGAACCGATGCGGTTCGGGAAACCAAAGCGTGGGCGGCCGCGGAAATCTTCCGCACTTCAGGAACGGCTTCCGCAAAAACTTATGTGGATAATTTCTATCCCAGCAGCTGGGCCGGCCGGTTTTTCAATGTCTCCCGCTATGACACTCATGCCGCGGTCACTTACATTCAAACTCCGGGAGCAACCGCTGCAGTTGTAACCAACATGCAGCAGGATATTCGCGATCAGGTCAATTATCTTTTCAGCAACAATGATCTTTATCGAAACGGAATGCCTTCCTGGTCTTATCACTGGGGTTCCAACACGCCTCGCGCGGCTCAAGGGCTGTTTCTGTTAAAAGCAGTGCAGCTTGGTTTGACCGGTTCTCACACCGCGCAAGAATGCATCCGGCACGCGCAGGATTTCTTGCATTTCTTTCACGGACAGAACGCGCTCAACATGATGTATTTGAGCAACATGGCTTCGCAAGGCGGAGAGCATTCCAGTTTTCAGTTCTATCACGCGTGGTTTGGTGATTCGGCAAATAGTTATTCGCGCACAAATTTCATGGGGAAACCTTCCTCTCTCGTTGAACCGGACTACCCGTACTACAAAGGCACGGATAATCACGGGGTTTCGGACAACAAAACTGCAACGCACGGACCGGCCCCCGGTTTTGTGCCGGGCGGCCCAAACGCGAGTTACAGCGGAACCGCAATTCCTCCGGGCAATGCAGGTTTTTCCAACCGCTACTACCGTGACTGGGCAGATCAGACAGTCTGGACCGCCATGACCTGGGAGATCACCGAAAATTCGATCGGTTATCAAGGGCCTTACGTTGCGCTTGCCGCGTATTTTTCGCAAGCCGTGGGATGCGCTTCGAATGCACAATGCGATGATGGACTTTTCTGCAATGGCGCGGAAACCTGCGTCAGCGGAAGTTGTCAGCCAGGAACCAATCCTTGTCCCGGACAGTCCTGCAATGAAGACGGCAATTTCTGTTTTGTAGATCCGTGTGATCACGATGGTGTATGCGAAGCAAATGAAAACTGCAACAACTGCGCATCGGATTGCATTGCGAGTCCGCCGCCTGGTTGCGGAAACGGAGTTTGCGAACCGACGCTCGGTGAAGATTGTGTTTCGTGCGCATCGGATTGCAGAGGCAAACAGAGCGGCCCAACAAAAAATCGCTTCTGTTGCGGAGACGGCGATGGCAGCAATCCCGTTAGCTGCAACGACAGCCGCTGCACATCGGAAGGATTCGCATGCAGCTCGCAACCACCGGTTGCTTACTGCTGCGGCGATCTTGTTTGCCAGGGCGCCGAAACAAGCTGTAATTGTTTTATCGATTGCGGAGGCCAATGTAATCCACCTCCGGCATGCGACAATGATGGTGTTTGCGAACAGGGAGAAAACTGCAACACCTGCGGCAACGATTGCTCAGGACGCACCGGTGGCAAACCGAACCAGCGTTATTGTTGCGGAGATGGGATTCAGCAATCAGCGGAAGGAAACGGCGCAATCTGCAACGGAAATTATTAGCTTTCAGTAACCCGGAGGGCGGGCCTCCGTGCCCGCCAATGGCGGCCAGGGACGGCCGCCCTCCGGTTCGGATTTCCTACTCGGGTTGTTTAACGATGCGGATGTACGGCTTGGGGGATTTCCAACCTGATGGGTATTTTTCCTTAGCCTCCGCGTCCGAAACTGCAGGAACGATGATCACATCTTCGCCATGTTTCCAGTTCACCGGTGTTGCCACCTTGTGCTTTGCAGTCAATTGACAGGAATCCAGTAGCCGCAACACTTCATCGAAATTGCGTCCTGAACTCATCGGATAGGTCAGCATCGCTTTGACTTTCTTGTCAGGTCCGATGATGAAAACGGATCGTACTGTAGCGTTGTCGGCCGCAGTGCGACCTTGAGAAGTGGTGCCTGCATTTTCCGGTAGCATGTCATAGGCTTTTGCTACGTTCAGTTCCGGATCGCCGATCATTGGATAATTGACCGCGTGACCCTGGGTCTCTTCAATATCCTTCGACCACCGTTGATGATCCGTCACCGGATCCACACTCAGGCCAATGACCTTTGTATTCCGTTTTGCGAATTCAGGTCCAAGTTTTGCCATGTATCCAAGCTCAGTCGTGCAAACGGGAGTAAAGTCCTTCGGATGAGAAAAAAGAATCGCCCAGCCATCGCCAATCCATTCATGGAAATTGATGGAACCCTGGGTCGTTTCTGCTGTAAAGTTGGGAGCTTCGCTGTTAATTCTCAGCGCCATGATTCACCTCGATTTCAAAAATTATCCTTCAATTTTAGCATTATTTAGGGGAGCGCGGGGCATCTTGCCCGCATAAGGGATCGCGGACTTCCAGTCCGCAGGCCTGCGGTCCCCTATGCAGGCGGGACGCCTGCGCTCCCCTGATCCAAGTACTCAAAGAGTTCGAGGAGATCTGGCGGGCAGCGGGAATCGGAGCAGGAGATTTTCCGTCCATCTTCGAATTCCAGCTCATGATAAAAATCATCCGATTGCGCCGGTTCGAGTGGATCCGGGCTTTGCAATGTATTCAGCACGTTTTGTAACTTCTCAGGCAACTCATCAGTATCAATTTCCACTTTACGAACAATGTTTGCGATGCCACCGCTTCTCCGGTAACGAATTTTCATTTCACTTCAATTCCCACATCGGCCCAGGCGCGTTGAACGCTCACTTGTTCTTTGCTTCTTTTTCCAAAAAGGTTGGCAGCCACTTCATTTGTCATTTCTGCAAATTCCTGAAAATCGGTATCTGCGCCAACCTTCTCAACCATCGCCCTGTACCAAATGCTTCCCGCTGCTTCCCACGCATTTCCGCCCAACGCAATCGCTAGATTGTAAAAAGCCTTATTGGGTATGCCGGAATTAATATGGACGCCACCGTTATCATCGGTTGTATGCACATAATCTTCCCTGTGTGCCGGTTGTTCATCTTTTCCAATCAACGGGTCATCGTATGCGGTTCCCGGAGCTTTCAGCGAGCGGATCCCAACTGCATTGACCTTTTTGGTAAAGAGACCCGCTCCGATGATCCAGTCTGAATCTTCTGCGCTTTGCTTTTTCAAATATTGTTTAGCGAGGATGCCGAACACATCCGACAAACTTTCATTCAGCGCGCCGGCCTGTTCTGTGTAGCGCAATCCTGATTCGAACTGCGTTATGCCGTGCGTCAGCTCATGAGCGATGATATCAATCGAACGGGTGAATCGTCCAAAGATCTCGCCGTCTCCATCTCCAAACACCATCTGTTGTCCGTTCCAGAAGGCATTGCTGAATTTACGCCGGTAATGCACTGAGCTATCCAGTTGAACACCCTCTCCATCGATCGAATTTCGCTCAAACACCTTGTAGAAGAAGTCGTACACTTTTCCTGTACCGTCGTAAGCTTCATTTGCGCTGACATCCTTTAAGGCTGCTTCGCCTTCGCTTCGAACCAGACGTCCCGGTAGTTCCATTCCCATTTCTGCATCGTAGATCGTTCTCCGTTTCACCCCGGGAGCTACGGCCAGCAAAGAAGAAAGATTCGACAACGCTTTTCTTTCACCGCGCAATTCTGCGGATACGCTGAGATTTAGAAAAGCAAAACGTTTTTGGCTCGCGTTTCCGATCGCCGCAATGTGCTGAAAGATTTGCGGCGGAATAAAAGCACAACCGCATTGCATGACCACAATTATACAAGTGGTGAGTGCAAAGTGCTGAGTGCTGAGT
>JBKKAT010000414.1:0-8803 GCA_046714535.1 Acidobacteriota bacterium
GGTTCAACTCATAGAAAGGAACCACTACGAGCTAACGTACGGTTTCCGTTATGATACGGAAACAGATCTGGGGGGCGAGGTCCAGCTCACCGATTTGAATCTTTTTGGGACAGGACAATCCATTTCCCTTTACACTCGGATTCATCAAAAGGATCAGCTCTATAGAATTGTTTATCACTCCCCCACACTTTCCGGATTGAAATGGAAAACTCTCCTTTCTACTTCGTATGAGAGCGGCGATCTGCTGTTACTTGAGGATGAAAAACTGGATGGGTCACGATTCGACTTAACGTATCAACGTCAGATAGACCTTCCGAACGAATTTCTTTTACTTCCGGGTTATCAGTTCGAGTATTTAACGGTAAAGCCGATTGAGGAAGATTCGATTATACAACCGGTGGAGGGTTTGAAAATATCGAGATTCCTTGGAACGCTTTTGAGGGATACCAGGGATGATCCTTTCAACGCGAAGAGAGGATCCTTTTTTACCAGCGACCTGCAATATGCTCCAGGAGTTATCGGCGATGTTTCTTATTTGAAGAGTTTCAATCAGTATTTAAGATTCCACCCCGTTGGAAAACATCTCTGGGCTTCGTCCGTCCGGGTAGGACTCGCCACCGATCTGCCCGGCAGAATCGTGACAGAACGATTCTTTGCCGGTGGTAGTTATACATTGCGTGGTTTTAAAAAAGATAAGGTTGGACCCTTATTACCGGATGGGACTCCATCCGGAGGGGAGGCGCTGTTCGTGATCAATCAAGAGTTCCGTTTTCCGCTTTGGAAATGGTTCGGGGGAGCTGCTTTTTATGATGGCGGGAATGTATATAGTGGACTGGGCGATTTTAATCCGTTTAATTTGCGCCACTCGGTTGGTCTGGGCTTGCGTCTGAACTCACCGTTCGGCATCGCCCGACTGGATTACGGATTGAACATTTCCCCCGAAGACGACGAACCACGCGGCGTCCTGCATTTCGCCCTCGGCCAGGCTTTCTAAACGCAAAGATACAAGAGTGTAAGAAGGGGGATGTGGAGATGATGGAGATAAGGAGATTATTTTATTTTCATCTTCTCAGCTTCGAGTCTCCGAAAGTCAGCTCTTTCTCTGGAGAAATTTACTAGAATTGCTACCGGCACGCTTGTTGCTTTCATGTAGGAGCGCACCTGGCATAATGAGCCCGACTTAGAGCTTCTACGGTTTTCAATTCGACTACCACTCTGTTTTGAACCACCAGATCCATTCTATGGCGGCCCACCTCTTGTTTTTCAATATGCCATGGCTACTTCTTCCGGGGACATACCACCCTGGTCGCTTAACACAAATTTACAACAAAAATCCCCATATCCCAAATATCTCCCTATCCCCCTTCTTACACAGCTAACTGCATGATGGAGAGAATCTTTCTTGCACTTTAAGCGAGTCGTGCTATGATTACCGATTTCTTACTCTATGAAAAAAGATTTTCACATGCATACGTATCTTTCGGACGGTTCTCCCAGTCCGGTAGAACTTGTGCGGGCATGCATCGAACTCAAGCTCGAAGAAATTTCCATCACCGATCACGATTCCATTGGCGCATATCCGGAAGTTCTGGAAATTGCCCGTGGTTCCTCGTTGAAAGTAACGCCGGGCGCAGAGCTCGATTGCACTTATGGGAATCTGGAGATTCATATGCTTGGCCTGAATCTCGATTTTCAGAATGAAGCTTTGAATCACCATCTGACCGGCATTCAAGCCGCGCGAAAAAAGAGAGCGCAGGAACAGGCTGAGGCGATCAATCGCCACTATGGGAGAACGATTGTGGATCTGGAAAAAATTTGCTCCCGCTGCCAGACGTTCATGAATCCGCACCTGATTCACGCAATGATCGATGAAGGACTGTATGATGATTCTCATCCGGCCGATCGATACAAAAGAGCGCAGCAATGGATGAAACAGAATATCCAGGTGGACTCGGTCATCGAAAAACCTACGGCCGAAACAATGCTGAAAATCATCCATAAATCAGGCGGGATCGGCGTTCTGGCTCACCCCGGATACTACTTGAAGGATGGACTGGACGTTCGCCAGATGATTAGCGATCTGAAAGAAATAGGAATGGACGGTCTGGAAGTTACCTATCCTTATTTTCAAGAAGCGTCCCGCGAATTTCCTTCTCTACAGCACGAACGCGAAGCGATTGAGATTCTTCATGAGCTCGCCACCCAGTTTGAATTGGTGGAGACGACCGGCAGCGATGCGCACGAGATTCGACAGCTCGTATCCTGGCACAGTCGTTCCTGAAACACGCTGTGTTGTCCGAGCCTTTCTTCCAAGCCTTTGATGAGGTTCTCCGTGAGCTGGGTTTGTCTGCTTATCTCTGCGGTGGAACCGTTCGGGACCTTTTGCTGAATCGTCCGTTTCGGGATGTGGATGTTGTTTTACCGGAACGCGTTTTCACTGCTGCCCAGGCTTTCGGAAGCAAGATCAACGCGCCTTACTTTGTATTGGATAAGGAGAGACAGGTTGCGCGGGTTGTTTGCGGCGGTGGAAATTGGGATTTTAGCGGTTTTCGCAATTCCACAATCGAAGGAGATCTGCGCAAACGGGATTTCACCATTAATGCGCTTGCCGTTTTGTGGGAGGATTTTTATCCTGGCCAGAAACTCGACACCTTGATTGATCCCCATGGCGGCCTTCAGGATTTGCAGCAGAAAAAGATTCGAACGGTCGCAGAGGATAGCCTGGAAGAGGATCCATTGCGAATGCTGCGAGCCTTTCGTATTCAGGCCGAGTTGCATTTTGAAACCGAGCCGGTGGTGCTGGAACAGATTGAACGGATCCATTCAAAAATTCAAGATGTCGCTGTAGAACGTATTTCGGAAGAACTCGACCGCATTCTTTTGCAACCCGATTCCGCAAAAACCTGGAAGGCAATCGGAAATTCCGCGCTTTTTGGTTCTCTTTATCCGGAACTGCGACCGATGCAAGGTTGTGAGCAGGGTGGTTTTCACCACCTGGATGTATGGCAACACACAGTGGAGGCGATGGTCTATTTTGAAGATCTTCTTCTACGGCTTGACGAATTTTTTCCGGATCATGCTCCCTTTCTCAAAACTTATCTGGAGAGCATTTCCGGAACGCTCGAACGTGCGCGACTCTTAAAATGGGCTCTTCTTTTGCATGATATTGGGAAGCCGGCAACCCGGGAATTGAAAGAGCCGGGCCGCTACCGTTTCCATGGTCACGATCATGCGGGCGCAGATATGGCGGAAAAGCTCCTGAAGCGTTTCAAATTCGCGCGCAAAGACATCCAAACGATCGTTGCCATTGTGGAGCATCATTTGCGGCCACTGAACCTGTTCAATCAGGAAGATCGCGATTACTTTCGTTTCTTCCGTGCTGCAGGGCAGGAAGCGATTGGCATTATTTTGATCGCGTATGGTGATATGAGCTCTGCAAGAGGTCCACTTGCCGATCCTTCCCGAATGGATGAATACCGAAGTTTGATGGATGATCTATTCAAATACTATCGCGAAGTGTATTACCCGACCGTCAATACACCGGAACTCATCAAAGGACGTGACCTCATGGTTGTGTTCCAGTTGAAACCGGGACCAATTCTGGGACAGATTCTAAAAGAAGTTCGCGAAGCTCAATTAACCGGTCTTCTCCGGACTCGCGACCAGGCGCTGGAATTCGCCTCGAAAATGCTCAAAGACAAATAAGCAGCGAAGGCATTGCGTCTTCACGTCGCGAGTCTTGCCTGTCTGTCGCGTCTTTGCGCCGGGACGCAAGACCCGCCTACGCGAAGACGATCTTTACCTTGAACTTTGAACTTTGAACCTATAGAATAGGCTGTCTTCTCGGGCCAGAAAACCTATGAAAATCGTGTCGATTTTACACATTGCGGGGTTCTATCTGTTCGCTTTGATGACCATCGTTTCTGCTTTGATTGTCGTTTTAAGCAAGAACATTTTGCGCGCGGTTTTTGCACTCCTCTTTACGTTGTTTGGAATTGCCGGACTCTTTCTGTTTTTGCATGCCGATTTTCTTGCGGCCACTCAGGTGCTGATCTATGTGGGTGGTGTGCTTGTACTTCTGCTGTTCGGCATCATGCTGACGCAAAAAGTTGTGGAAGCCGACATACGAACAGGAAAAATTCAATTTACTCCGACTCTTGTCGCCATGGGAATCCTGTTTGTGTTCTTGCTGTTCCTGATTTTCCAGACCCCTTGGAACGCGAAGGGTACTGCTGACTTCGAACAAACTCAGTTTGGCACCGGTACGACGGAAGGCATTGGGACACTTCTCATGACCGAATGGTTGTTGCCCTTTGAAATTGCATCCATTCTGTTGCTGGCTGCGCTGATCGGATCGGTTTCCATCGCGCGAACCAGAAGGACACCCGAATGAACTTCATTGAGCCGGGTCTCTATCACTATCTGGTTCTTGCCGCCTTGTTGTTCTGCCTTGGCCTTCTCGCCATCCTGACCCGCCGCAATGGAATCGCTATTTTGATGGGGATCGAGCTGATACTCAACGCAGCAAACATAAATTTTGTCGCCTTTTCTTATTACGTGACTCACACTCTTGGCGGTCATGTGTTCGTCGTTTTTGTGATCCTGCTTGCTGCAATCGAAGCAGCCGTCGCTCTTGCGATCGTGTTCGCAATCTACAGGCATTTCCACAGCGTGGAAGTTCCAAACGTTAATGTGATGAAGGGCTGATCGATGGATCCAGACGTCATTCAACAAATACAAAACAGCATTCCGTACTTCGTTCCGGAATTGATGTTGACGGCTACCTTTCTATTGATTCTGATCGGAGAAATTCTGGCAAAGCGATCCAGTTACGTCGGCTTTGGAATCATCACGGCTGCGGGTCTGATTGCAACGATTTTTTTATCTCTGCAACTTTACAAAGTCCCGGATATTTCTCTCTTCTTCCGAATGATCGTTGTCGATCGTTTTGCGATTTTCTTTAAGGTCATTTTTTCTGTCTCAGCCCTGCTGATTGTGCTGTTTTCCATGAACTCAAATGAGCTGAAAAAATATAGCGCCGGTGAATATTATTGCCTGTTGCTTTCCGTCGTTCTGGGGATGAATCTGCTCGCTTCTTCTACGAATCTTCTGATGATCTGGCTTGCGCTCGAACTCGTCAGCATTCCCTCGTATTTGCTTGCCGGATTTCTGAAAGATGACCGTTTGTCCGCTGAGGCCGCGCTGAAGTTTGTGATTTACGGATCCGTCTCAACCGCCATCATGTTGTTCGGATTATCTTACCTCTACGGAATGACCGGCGCTTATGAAATCAACGATATTCGGAATGCGCTTGGCTCCGCTAATATAAATTCCGCGGTATTGCTGATCACAGTTGCACTCATTCTGGTTGGTGTCGGCTACAAGATTGCTGCTGTGCCGTTTCATTTCTGGCTTCCGGATGTCTTTCAAGGATCTCCCACTGCCATTACCGCTTTCTTTTCGTACGGTCCCAAGGCCGCGGGATTTGCTTTTCTTATCCGCTTTTTTTACGGTGTCTTTGCGGAAGGGGGCCCCGATTACAAGGTCGTAGGTCAATTGCATTGGCCCACATTGATGGCGCTGATTGCTGCAGTCACGATGACCGTAGGGAATGTGGTAGCCATCTGGCAAACCAGCATGAAACGAATGCTTGCGTATTCTTCCATCGCTCATGTCGGTTACATGCTGATGGGCTTTGTTCTTCTTCGCCAGGAAGGGATTCAAGCCATTCTCTTTTACTTGTTGATTTATATGGTGATGAATCTGGGCGCTTTTCTGGTGGTGATTGCGCTCTCTTCTCATATGGACAGCGACAACCTTTCCCAGTATCGCGGATTGCGCGCGCGATCTCCTTTTGCTGCCGCTATTCTTGCGATGTTTATGCTTTCTTTAACCGGAATCCCGCCGTTTGCCGGATTTATCGGGAAATTTTATTTGTTTGCGGCCGCAGTTCATGCAAAGTTCTACTGGCTCGTTATCGTTGCGGTGCTCAATAGCGTTGTATCGTTTGTTTATTATGGTGGCGTAGTGAAACGAATGTTTCTGGAAGAAGGAAACACGGATCCGATTCATCTGCCTCAGCTCTCCCGTGTTCTGCTGGTCGTTTTAGCTATCGCCGTTCTGGTAATGGGACTTTACTGGTCCCCGTTTGCAGATTATTCCCAACTGTCCGCTAATATCCTGTTCGAAAAAGCACGCTTCGCACTAAAATAAACTTAACACAGAGGCACAGAGACACAGAGGAAGAACAAAAATCTTTTTTCTCTGTGTCTCTGTGTTGAATTTTCATGAAATATTCGGCGATTGTGCTGGACCACGTAAAGAATCCACGCAATGTGGGGGAACTGGAAGACGCCAATGCGCGCGCCCGCGTCCGGAGCTCTGCCGATGGAGATTTGCTACAACTGCATATGAGGATAGAAGGAGATGTCGTTAAAGCAGCGCGATTCAAGGTCTACGGGTGTGGAGCTGCCATCGCCACAGGTTCTGTCCTGACAGAGCTGGTGCTTGGCAAAAGGGTCGAGGAACTGCGGAGTATTTCGAATGAGCAACTTTCACAACTGATGGGAGGATTGCCTCCGGAAAAAATTCACTGTTCTGTTCTGGCTGAACAGGCGGTGAAGGCAGCGCTCAATGACTGGTGTCCCACTGGGAAATCATAGATTCATAATAGAAAGACAAACCATAGCTTCGGATCTGTTGAACGAGGTCTAAAGGAGATAGAGCCACATCCCTGGATATCCCTACGACGCACGCTTCATTTCATAGCGCTCCCCAGAGTTCAAATGTCAACGCATCGAAAGAACTATTCGAGATCTGTGCAGCGCGATCGGATGAGGAAAAGGTCACGTAGTTTGTATTCCGGACAAGTCAATTCACGGCACGATGAGGGACGCAAACGCCTTTTGGCCGGTTATACCAGAGCAGGTCAGTTCAAAAGACGTCAAGCAATCGAAGTAACGTCCCAAAGTTGTGTTGCCTTATTTCTCCTCCTCACAAAGGCAGACGAAAGAGGGGGTTGTCCGGGCGGATTGCCACCCGAAAAAGTCCATTGTTCAGTCCTCGCTGAACAGGCAGTGAAGACCGCACTCGATGACTGGTTTTCTACAAAATGAGAATCACAGATTCGTAAGATCCTCAATGTGCCTTCCATGCTTTATCCAGACATTGACTAAGCTTTTCCCCAACAATTTTCACATTTGGTTCCTGTAACATCGTGTGGTGGTTTCCCGGGATCCTATGGACCTCGATTTCGCGGCAGAGTGGTCCCCATCCGCTCTTTTCATCCCGGGGAGATTTCTCAGTGGTTTGAAACAATGTGATTTGCGCATCCAAATGTCTGGGGGTGTAATTCTCATAGGCAAGATAGTTAATTGCGCGGACCCTTCGGATACGCCGCCAAAGATCGATGCCGGATCGACTGGATAAACTCAAGACAAGTTTAATAATCCGAAGAGCAATGCTCATTTTGTAACGTTTCTTGATCTGGTAAAGATATTTTCTTCTTTGCGAGGAAAGCAAACTGCGTATCATGAGCGGAAACTCACGCAGTGTCCTGATGCGACGTTGCAAGAAACTGGTTTGAGGCATCGGGGCTGTCCATCGAATCGCTGAAGAATCCAGGAGGGCGACGATTCCAATTTCCTGTTTCTGTTCCAGCAATTGGTGAGCCATTTCAAATGCTATGATTCCACCGAGCGAAGCGCCACCCAAATAGTACGGGCCTTGCGGCTGCATTTTTCTAATTTCGTCGAGATAGCAAGCCGCCATATCCTCGATTTTCCAGAGTGGCTCACTCCTTCCATTCAGTCCTCTGGATTCAAGAGCATAAGTTGGCTGATCGTCACCAAGATGGTTCGCCAATCGTTTGTAAAAAAGGACATTTCCTCCTAAACCATGAACGCAGAAAAACGGGGGTCTTGGACCGAGAGGCTGAATCGCAACAAGACTTTCTCCCTTCACCGGCGCAGTTTCTCGCAATATGCGGCTAAGCCCCTGGATCGTGGGTGTCTCGAAAAGCGTGACCAGTGGGAGTTCCTTTCCCAAGATTTTTCGAATTTCTGCAAAGAGTTGAACAGCAAGCAATGAATGTCCACCCAGATCGAAAAAGTCATCTGTGACTCCAATCGGTTTTATTTGGAGCAGTCTTTGCCAGATCTCAACAAGTTGCTTTTCTAAGTCGTCTACGGGTGCAACGAAAGCATTCTTCTTTTCCTGCACCTCTGAGGGTGTTGGAAGAGTTTTCTGATCCACTTTACCGGATGAGTTCAGAGGGAATGAGTCCATAACGATAATCCGGGTTGGAATCATGTAAGAAGGGATCTTCGATCGCAAATAAGTGAGCAGATTTTCCGTCTTAAATCCGGCATCAACCAGCACGTACGCGAACAAATTTTTATTCTGGATTGCATCTTCTCGAACAATGACGATGCAATCCCTAACGGAGGGGAAGTCCTTAATAGCGCATTCAACCTCTGCAGTCTCGACCCGGAAGCCACGAATTTTTACTTGATTATCTGTACGTCCTACAAAAGCAATATTTCCATCGGACAACCAATGAGCAAGATCGCCGGTTGCATACATGCGGCCGCTTTGAAATGGATTTGCCGGAAATTTTGCCAGGGTAAAACTGTCATCATTTATGTAACCGCGTGCTAACCCAGCGCCTGAAACATAAAGTTGTCCGGTGATGCCAACCGGCACAGGCTGCAGGCTTGAATCCAGAATGTAAACAGATGTATTTGCAACCGGACGTCCAATGGGAATTGAATTCGCAATCGCATCCGGCACAATGTAGCAGCAG
>JBKKAT010000415.1:0-4228 GCA_046714535.1 Acidobacteriota bacterium
TCATCCACCAAAAACACTCGAATTCGATTTCCAATCGTTTGCATACACCTAATATAGGCATTGTCAGAGCAAGCAGGGGAGATTCAGGAACGTTCTCTACGCCAGCAAATTACTGGGAAGACGCAAGGGATAAAATCCATCCCGGACATGGTATCCTGCTACCATGGACGTTCCGACCAAAGAGATTCATCTTCCGCGCCGCAATCGAATATTCATTGTGGAAGATGAAAGAATCGTTGCGGATGACCTGCAGATGCGTCTTGAGAAACACGGATTCGAAGTAGTGGGTCGGGCCACATCAGGACAGGAAGCCATCAACAAAATAAAAGCTACCTGTCCAGACCTCGTTTTGATGGATGTTCGAATTCAGGGTGAATTGAACGGGATTGAAGTTGCAATTGTTCTGCAATCACATTTTGACGAACCCGTTCCCGTTGTTTTTCTTACCAGTTTTGCTGAAAAGGGTTTTCCGTATCTCAAAGTTCTAGGTGATTACGTCTACATAAATAAGCCCTTTTCCGAGCCAGACCTGTTAAGCGCCCTCGAGCGGGCTTTAAAGATGAATCGCAGTTAGTTTTTAGGCTGTTTGTTTCAAACGAGTAATCAAGCTCTTCCTTTTCTTGTGTCTTTCTTTATAAGTTCGAATCTTCTGTAGTTCCTTCCGAGAAAACTCTTCTAACTGTTATCGTGTTGTGGCTGCTTTGGTGGTGGCGAGCCCACCGATCAAAAACAGAGCACCCAGCAAAATATGAATGATGTGATCCATTGTGCCCAGCACCAAAGCATCGGGGATCACGGTTAGCATGCGACCATCGCCTGTCCCCGCAACCATTCCTACAACGCCCAAAAGCAGATACACTGCTCCAAAAACCAGGCAAAATGCGCGTGCTCCTGCTAGAGTTCCCGCGAGTCCGAGATATAGTGCAACGGCTCCCGACAACAGGTGAATAATATTGTGCGCGAAAGACAAATGCGCTCCTAGAAGGTTTGGCACAACAAAACCTGCAATTCCGACCAGGATGAAAACAATCCCAAGTACCGTACATATGGTTTTAGCCATTATTTCCTCCTATTGGCTCCGAACATTAACTTTTTGACGGCGGCTCGGCGTGAACCAATTCTGGTTTAGAGAAAGGTGGTCGTTGAATCTCTTGCTCTAGAGAAGGTCGTACTTCGCGCTCGAACGGCTCGAGAAGGATCTTTCTTCCAGTTTCGGCTGACCGGTGTAAAGCCGTTATGATGCGAACATCCGCCAGACCTTCCCATCCAGAAGGTTCAGGATCTTTCTTCTTCAGCACGCAATTCGAAAAGTAGAGAAGTACCGGTCCAAACTGGTCTCGCTTCTTAAATCTCTGTTTGCGAGTTCTTCCTTCTACAGTAATAGTATGCATCAGATCGTTCGCATGCTCAAATGCAGGGTCCACGCGCAGATCTCCCTTTGTTCCTACCAGCTGATATTTCGATACATCGGAAGCGCCGAAGCTGCAGTTAAACTGAGCAAGACGGTCTCCCGGGAATTTCAAAATACCGTTGAGCATTTCTTCGCAATCTTTGAACCTTGGATCCTCACCATTTACGCGAAAGGCAGTCACCTCGACCGGCTCAGACTGAAACAAATATCTGGCTGCATTAATGCAATAAATACCTAGATCGTAAAGCGGCCCTCCGCCTGAAGAAATGGAGTTCAATCGAATATTCCCTTCCTCAACCTGCATTGAGAAAAGAGAACTGAAGAATCTCGGTTCACCGATTTCGCCTGATTTAGCGATTTCGACCGCTTTCAAATTCGCTCTTTCGAAATGTAAGCGGTAGGAAATCATTAGCTTAACATTGTTTTCTTCGGCAGCCTGAATCATCTCCCGGCATTCGATTTCCGTGACCGCCATCGGTTTCTCGCACAGGACGTGAACACCGGCGCGCGCAGCGCGAATGGAATATTCATGATGCATATGATTCGGCAAAGCGATGTAAACGGCATCTATTTCTCCGCTTTGCAGGCAGTCTTCATACTCTTCATAGGAATACATAAGTCCAACATTGTATTGTTCGGATAACTCTTGCATTTTTTCCGGATCATCAGAAACAAAAGCTACCAGCTCTGAATTTCTAGTTGCATTCTTGAATGCAGGTAGGACTGCAATTTGAGCAATATAACCGAGTCCAACAACTGCATAACGGATCGTTTTACGACTCTTCTTTCTTTCGGGCATACTCACCTCCACCCTGGAAAGTTCGCAGTAAGGGAGAAAATTAGGATGGAACCTGGGGCAAAAGAGACGTAGCAATAAATCGAAAGTCGCGTGGCACCTGATGTTACGTCGGAGGGCCGACTTTGTTAGGCCGCGAAGGGTTCGGAGGGATGCGAATCATCGTAGTTAAATTCAGACAGCAACCGGAGCGCTTCGGAGGCCTCGAGCGGCACCGAGAAGATGTAACCTTGAACCTGATCACATCCACTTTGTTGAATTTGATCCAACTGTTCCTCTGTTTCGACGCCTTCAGCAATCACATTCAGATTTAGCTTCTTTCCCAGCATAACGATCATGCCAACAATTTCGGAAGCTCCCGGATCCAGATCGACCCGTTCCACAAAGGAACGGTCTATTTTCAGTGTATCGATTGGAAATTGATGCAGATAACTCAAAGAAGAATATCCTGTGCCGAAATCATCGATTTGGAGTCCAATCTTCAACTCTTGAAGATCCATGAGAGTCTTCATAACGGATTCTGTGTAGTTGAGGACAAAATTTTCCGTAATCTCTATTTTCAAACTATGCGGAGGAAGACCTGTCTCCTTCAGAATTCGCTTGATTTCGTCTACGAGATCTTCTTCCAGTAGATGTTTAGCGGAAAGATTCACATGGATCGATAGGTCGGGATCAAGCATGTCCCGCCACTCCGCAAGTTGTTTGCATGCCTCTTCCAACACCCATTTTCCGATTGGAAGGAGTAAACCCATTTCCTCTGCCAGGGGAATGATTTCGGTTGCGCCAATCAGCCCCAATTGAGGATGATGCCATCTCACGAGCGCTTCAAAACCGGTGATTCTATTCGTATCCAGTTGCACAATCGGCTGGTAGTAAACCGCCAGTTCGTTCCGGTCGAACCCTCTACGCAAATCATTTTGAAGATGAAAGAGTTCGAGCATTTCTGAATACATGGTCCTGTCGAAAATCGCATTGCAAGATTTTCCCAAAGCTTTTGCCTTATGGGATGCGGTTTCTGCATCTCGCAAAATGTCTTCCGCATCCCGATAACCGATGTCGCTATGAACGATCCCAATGCTGACAGTTACAAACAGTTCTTGCCGATTCACTACGAGAGGAGAATTCAACAAAATTTGAATACGGCTTGCCTGATCAATAGCATCCTGGCCATCCGCCACGCGGTTCAAAAATATTGCGAACTCATCGTTTCCCAGTCTTGCAATGCAATCGCCATGACGTTTGCATGTTTCGAGTTTTGCTGCAAACAATTGGAGAACTTTATTGCCGTGATTGTGGCCGAGGATGTCATTGATTTGTTTAAATCGATCGATATCGAGGTAGAGAACAGCGAATGGGTGGTCGTCTTCGAGAGCCTGTCTGATTCGCTCCTGGATCAAAACCCGATTCGGCAGACCGGTCAGAGAATCACGCAGCAGATCGCTTTCCATTTGCTCTTTCTTCAGTTGTTCCAGAAAATTTTCCTGATAAAAAGCTTGATCGAGCGCCTCCCGAAGATCGTCTCTGCGGCAAGGCTTTTGAAGATAGCCCTGTGGTTTTGATGCAAGACACTTTTGGACCGTTTCCGAATCAGAAGTGCCGGTCAGAAAAATCACCGGAATGCGAGCATAATTATGGATTTCCTCGGCCGCCTCTGCGCCATTCAGTTTCCCATCCAGCTTGACATCCATCAGGATCAGGTCAGGTTTATTTGCCTTCGCGATCTCAATCGCTTTCTCACCTGTTGCCGCAATTTCCAATACCTCATAACCAAGATCTTCCAGTTCCAGTTTTGTTAAGACCCCAAGAACGACATCATTTTCAACGAGCAGGATCCTCTTCTTCATGGGATGAACCTAACGTCGCGTCGCTACGTCCGAAGTGGTAACCGGCTTTGCTTGAGCCCAGATTGCATCGGTTTTGCGGTAGGGCTGACTCCAGAAAACTTCGATGCGCTGGCTTTCCGTGTGAAGCAGCGCAATTTTTGCTTTGAAGTCGACAGTCAGATGCGAGGGCAGCCAGAC
>JBKKAT010000416.1:0-3455 GCA_046714535.1 Acidobacteriota bacterium
TTCCAACACTGATCATTTTTCAAAATGGCAGGGAAGTGGACCGACTGATGGGCGTTCAGCCAAAGTCACAAATTCTTGCGCGACTCAAGAACGTGCTGGCATCATGAGGAGCGCTCTGGAGAAACAAGATGGGCGCCGCAGGACGGACAATTGGTAAGGTTATCTAACACTCGCTGATTGCAGGCAGGGCATCGCATAATTTCTGTTTCTTCCTTTGCTTCTTTTTCTTCTGCTACAGCTTTTAGAGACTGATCGATTACAGGATCATCTGCGCAACGATCGCAAAATCCCTTGTCGCTGCCGGTGGGCGTTCCACATTTCAAACAAAACATAGGTTATTCTCCTTCAACAACAATCTAAGTCCCTTCGTGACAAATTCAACATTACAGACTGTATTTGGTTAGATTCACTCTTCGTTTTCCCAGCAATGGTTTCCACAAATCGCCGGTGGTCGCGAGTCGTTTTGGAACATTATCGATTGTGAAGTCCTCCAGCCGGATTCCGGATTCGATTTCTTCCCACTTGACAGGAGTGGAGACGCTCGCATGCACTGTGGGCCGCACTGAATAGATGGAAGCCAGGGTTCGTCCCCAGGCGTTTTGATTGTAGTCAACCAGCACGCGTTTGGGAGGGCGTTTCGCAATACGATATTCAGCAGTCAACAAATCAGGATAGTTTGTGGCCAGCACTTGAGCCATTGATTTTGCAAAATACCAGACTTCCTTTTGGGTTGGATTTCGCTCAATCGGAATATAAACATGGATCCCGCGGGATCCGGTTGTTTTTGCGTAACACGGAATTTTTAAAGAGTTTAGCGTATCGTGCACTACGAGTGCCGCTTGGCAGAGTTGTTCGAAAGTAGCGCCGGGAGTCGGATCCAGATCGAAATGGAGGAAATCGGGGCGATCGGTATCATCGCAGCGCGAATACCACGGATTCAGGTCAATGCACCCCAGATTGATGATCCACATTAATGTAGCCACGTCCTGCACGATAGGGAAGTCGATGATGTTTCCCGAATCGTGGTAAATCGCGCAGGTTTTGATCCAGTCGGGGCGTGGAACAGGCGCGCGTTTCATGTAAAAGAAATCACTTTCGGCGCCATTGGGATAGCGCTTCATCACCATCGCGCGATCAGCAAGATGCGGCAGGAGATAAGTCGAGACATCGATATAGTATTGGATCAGATCGCCTTTGGTAATTCCAAGTTTCTTCCAGAAAATCTTTCTCAGGTTTGTTAATGCAACGGAGCGATCTCCCACAGGAATAATTACGTTGTTCTGGTCCTTTGGCAGTTTGATTTTCTTCATATTGTTCCTAATGTACACGTTGAATCTACGTATATTTTCGCAATATTATAAGCAAGCATGAAAATAGGAAAGTTCAAAATTCATCCATTGCATCTGTTGCTTGTGTTCATTCCCATTGCCGCAGTTTTTGAATTTACACATGCGACTCCCGTTTGGATCTTCGTGACTTCTTCGATAGCGATTATTCCTCTTGCCGGATTAATGGGAGAAGCGACGGAGCGATTGTCCGAGCGGGCGGGTCCGGGGATCGGCGGTTTGCTGAATGCAACGTTCGGGAATGCAGCGGAGATGATCATAGCAATCATTGCTTTAAAAAATGGATTGTATGAAGTAGTAAAGGCTTCGCTCACAGGATCGATCATCGGTAATATTCTGCTTGTGCTCGGCTTGAGCATACTGTTAGGTGGAATCAAATTCGAAAGACAAAAATTCAATGGAACAGCCGCCGTGATGGGAGCAACTCTCATGGCTCTAAGCGCGATCGGGCTGGTCATTCCCGATGTGTATCATTTACTGGCCGGCGCTCAGGCCCGCATTCATGAACAGGACCTGAGTCTGATGATAGCCATTGTTCTGATTGTGACTTACGCGTTGAGTCTCGTGTTTTCTTTGCGCACACACAAACACCTTTACGCCGGCGATGCCGTAGCGGTTCCTCACGAGCCGCACCACACCGGTTCTGTTCGCGGCTCCATCATATTGCTGTTGTCTGCGACGGCAGGAGTCGCATTGATGAGTGAATTTCTCGTTGGTGCGGTCGAAGAAACTGCCAGAACCTTCGGGATGTCCGACGTATTTGTGGGGGTCATTATCGTTGCCATCATCGGGAACGCAGCAGAACACTCCACCGCTGTTCTGGTTGCCGCGAAGAATCAAATGGATCTTGCGTTGAACATCGCGATCGGCTCCAGTATCCAGATTGCACTATTCGTTGCGCCTGTGCTCGTTTTTTTAAGCTACGCGTTCGGAAAGCCGATGGATCTTTTGTTTTCAAACATGGAAGTTGTTGCTATAGGAATTTCTGTATGGGTGTTAAGCCTGGTTTGCAATGATGGTGAGTCAAATTGGATGGAAGGGGTTCAGTTGTTAGCAGTCTACATCATGTTGGGAATCGCTTTTTACTATTTCCCCTAGGACTTTCTTCCCATTTGACGATTTCGAATTCTTTCCGTCCGCACTTCTTTGTAAGTCGATTGATCTGCTTTGGACGGAGACGATTCTTTTTTCACCTTTGCTTTTTTTGCCGTTTTCTTTGCTTTTGCCATAAGAATAAGAATCTATGCAGGAACATCTAAAAGGCAACAACCCATCTGTGCATTCCAGTTCTTCTGAGATAGACTCGTAAAACATGGAGGAGGACTCTATGAAAAAAACTATTTCTGGAACGCTATTTGCACTGTTTTGTTTGGCGGCGATTGCATTTGGACAATCACGGAATGTCTGCAACGAACTTCCGAATCATGCGGCCTTAAATGCGGCTTTGAAGAAGTCCGTTGGCGTGGGCGATCCGAAAGCAAATGGCGGCTTTGCCTTGAATATGTGGGCCACATCTGTGGGACGGGATGGAACGGTGTGCGCCGTAACACATACCGGTGCAACCTGGGAGGAACAGTGGCTCGCGAGTCGTGTTATCTCCGCTCAAAAAGCGAACACTTCAAACTCCCTAAGTTTAAAGGGACTCGCTATTTCAACAGGCAATCTCTATTCCCTGGTTCAACCGGGCGGATCTCTTTTCGGTTTGCAGTTTAGCAATCCAGTCGATCCATCTGCTGCTTACGGCGGGAATTCCGCAAATTTCGGAAAAGTGAACGATCCAATGGTGGGAAAAAGAATTGGTGGGATGAATGTTTTCGGTGGTGGATTGGCTCTCTACACGAAGGAAGGCAAGCAGGTCGGCGCCATTGGTGTGAGTGGTGATACCGCATGCGCAGATCATAACGTCGCATGGAAAACCAGACAGGCTCTCGGTTTGGATAACGTCCCGGGCGGTGTAAACAAGAAGGGGGACAAAACCAACGACAATATCATTTACGACATCACAAATGGAAAAAGCCAGAGCGGTTTCGGGCATCCGGACTGCGGCCTGGGTGAAAAAGCCATTTCCGATAACTTCTAGATAATGGAGCGCCGGCTTCAGCCGGCATT
>JBKKAT010000417.1:0-7132 GCA_046714535.1 Acidobacteriota bacterium
AAGCTGGCGCGCGGACTGTACAGCATTTCAGCTCGTTTGCCCGTTGCATTGGCTGGTGAAAGAATGAATATACGATATTGCATATTTCAAATTGCATATTGCAAAAAACATTTTTTTTGCAATTTTCAATATCCAATTTGCAATATTAACGACCCTTGCTTTCGGTTTCCACCGAATCTTCGTAGTATGTGATCAAACGCGCGCTTGTTCGTAACCCGATGTAAGACCACGCCCATTGAAGAAGCACGAAAAGCCGGTTGCGGAAACCGATCAGGAAAAAAATATGAATGAGAAGCCAGCCTAACCAGGCAATGAAACCGGAAATTTCGATCTTTCCAAAACTGCCGATGGCTGCTGCCCTTCCAATCGTGGCAAGACTCCCTTTGTCGTTATATACAAATGGAGTTTGCAGCGGACGACTTTGCGCTGCGCGAAGAATTTGTTTTGCCGCGTAACGGCCCATCTGTATCGCCGCAGGTGCAACGCCGGGGACCTGTTTTCCCTCTGCATCTGTCACCGCAGCCAGGTCTCCCACTACGAAAACTTCGGGGTGATCCGTTATAGAAAGGTCCGGGGTCACTTTCACCCGCCCTGTTCGATCCAGCTCCACTCCAAGAGTGCGGCCAAGGGATGAAGCAGCTACTCCTGCCGCCCAAAAGGTGCGATGCGTTTCGATCCGCTTCTCTCCGATGTATACGGCATCCGGTTCAAGCCGGGTCACCCGTGAATTTGTCCAAACTTCTACTCCCAGTTTTTCAATCTTTTTTTGAGCACTTGCCGAAAGACGTTCAGAATACGTTGGAAGAACACGCGGTCCGCCTTCGAGCAGCAAAATTTTTGCGTGCGCAGGATCGATGTGGCGAAACTCCCGGGACAAAACTCTCCTGGACATTTCACTCATTGTGCCTGCAAGCTCTACTCCGGTCGGCCCCGCGCCTATAATCACAAAATTCAAGAGTGCAGCTTCCTTTTTTGGATCCCGAACTTTTTCTGCCTCTTCAAATGCAGTGAGAAACATACGACGAATTTGCACCGCATCTTCAAGCGTCTTCAAACCGGGTGCGATGCGGGCCCAGTCTTCATGCCCGAAGTAAGCGTGCGTTGCACCGGTGGCCACAATCAAAAAATCGTACTCGATTTCTCCACCAGGGTAGTAAACAGTTTTTGCGGAGACATCAATCCTTTCTACGCGGGCCAATAGCACTTCAATGTTTCTGCATTTGCGCAGGACATGCCGAACCGGCTGTGCGATATCACCAGGCGAAAGACCTGCGGTCGCCACCTGGTACAGCAATGGCTGAAACAAGTGATGGTTGCTACGATCCAGAATTGTCACGTGAATCGCTTCATTGCACAATTCTCTAGCCGCGTATAAACCGGCGAAGCCGGCTCCAATGATCACAACGCGACGTGTATCCATATGATGATCTCACCTTCAATATATCGCAGTGTAACCAAAGAGATAGTAGTATGCGAAACGCCGGCTAAAAGCAGGCGCTCCATACGCCGGCGCTCCACGTGGCATAGACATTGCTCAGCCGCCTTGGCATGCAACTGATTTGCGCCTTGTTCGGGCATGATATGAACAATCAGCAGTTCTGCGGTTGTGGTCAATCGTTTCTTTCGGATAAAGTCACAAGGATTCGCCATATTTTAAGCTGTTTCTTCGGCGGCCATTCTTATGTTTTCCTGGGATCGCGGCATCACCATGATGAATACATGTGCACGCGTTGTGGTCACCCGTTGATGTTCCGCAAAGAAGAAAATGTTTTTGCACATCAACAAACCTTCAAGAAGAAAGTGCGATACTTCTGCAACATCTTCGGACATAAAGTTCACGTGGTGACTCGACGTCAATCGCTATGGGAACATGCCTGTTTTTGTGGACATTCCTTTTTGAAAAAGGAACGGGACTTGAAAAAAATCACGCACCCTCTTCATTGCGCATTTGCGGGGCACTTTGTCGAAAAAATCGATGATCGCGCGAACTGTTCGGAGTTTTTGTGTACCGTATGTGGTCACACTTTTCTGCTGAGAGTGATAAGCCATTGCAAACCGGGAGCGCGTATCTTAGATTTTATGGTGTGCTGATTCATTGAAGGGGGAGACGTCACGTGAGCGCAATGCGGCCGAAAATCCTCATCGTTGACGATGATGCCAGAATGCTGTATGCGCTCGAACAAGCCCTCGCAACCTCTGATTACGACGTCCTGCAAGCTTCCTCCGGTGTGCACGCCCTGAGCAAAGTAAAAGAGGATTCCTTTGCTCTGGTGTTGCTCGATATCAAAATGTCAGTCATGGATGGGCTCGCTACTGCCAGAATGATCCGCAATGGAGCGCACAACCGTGATGTTCCGATTATCTTTATCAGCGGGTTCAATGAAAAAGATCTTATTTCGACCGGCTATGCAATGGGCGCAATCGATTACATCCTAAAACCGGTTGACTTCCATGTTCTGAAATCGAAAGTCCGCTTCTTCGTTGATCTTTACCGCAGAACAGAAATGTTAAGAGTGGCAGAAGAACAGCTCCGGAGTGTCAGAGATGAACTGGAGCGCGCATTGGCACGGCAACGAGAATTGCTGCAAAGTTTGCTGCCGAGGGAACATCTCTTCTATAAATTGCCGGAAAATCTGCCTTTGCAAATCTGGATTGGAGATACCGACCCCTTTGATTGCCGGACACTCGAAGGAATTCCAATGGACGACATCGTAAAGTCCATCGAAACATATACAGACGCTTTTGAAAAACGCCAACCTTTTAAAATCGAATATAGGATGAAGCGGGCAGATGGATCCTATCGTCAGATTCTAGATTCGGGCATTCCGCGATTTGCGCCAGATAGTGTTTTCCTTGGCTACATAGGCTCCTGGATTGATCTCTCCATCAAGCCCGATCCGGTTACCCTTCCCAACAACGCATCCAGTCAGATCACGCTATACTAGCCGCGAAGGCGTGACCGGTCCTTCTTTTGAGCATCCCTCCGGGAGTCCTTTTTTAGAATGGCAAACGCACCAGAGTTCTCAAGCGTTGCAAGTTTTACTTGATACCATTTCTCTTTTTCAACGCCTTTCAATCGCAAAAGGGCCTCCACTTCTTGCTCATTGAGCTGCTCCGATCTCGTACCCTTCTGATCGAGAATGCCATGCTTTAAAAGGATTCCAGGCTTTCCTTCCAGCAACCAGACAGCCTGTCTGCTGGAGCGAACCAGGAAGCTGGCGAAGAGTTCAAAAACCGTCAGTACACCGATGGCGACTATGAATTCCAATACCGGAACTTCTGCGAATATGACGTCATCGACCAGATCACCGGCGACCAGGGAAAGCACGAAATCGAAAGCGCTTGCGTGACTGATCAACCTTTTCCCGGACAATCGCACCATCGCCAGCAAAACAATAAACGAGAATAAACAACGAATTGCAATTCTTACAGGATCCATTTTTTTTATACGAGCCCGAGAGCGTCGTGTGAATCGGTTTGTTTTTCTTTTGGAACTTCATCCTCCTTTTCACTGACCTGAAGATCTATTTTCTGGAGATTCTCCGCCCACTCTTCTTTGATCACACTGATCAGTCCATCCACTTCCATGACCGCCAGCTTAACTTCACGCATGTCTGAAACTCCCTGTAAACGGAGAGCAGCAATGACTTCCCTTTCATTCATCAGCTCATGTCTGAGTCCCTTTTGCACCATTTCACCATTTCGCATCAGGATGCAAGGAGTACCATCCACGAGCTTATTGACCCACTTGTTTGTAAAGGACAAATAGGAGGTAAGATACTTCGCCAGGGCGATCACAGAGATAGCAACGACACCTTGAAGAAAACTCACATCGCCGTAAATAATTTCATCCACAACTTCTCCCAGCATGAGCGCTACGAGCAAATCGAACGCGCTGAAATTTCCTACGGTTCGCTTTCCCATAAAGCGGATCACAAAGAGCATGATTGCGTAGAGCGCCGCAGAACGCATGGCCGTTAAAAGCAATTCGCGGATTTCCATCACTGTCCTCCTATCTCACTCATGAAGTCTAGGGCGAGGGTGGCTGGAAACAATATTGAGCGCCGACTTTATAAAGCCGGCGGACTCGTTCGCTACTACAAGCAAACATTGTGGCTTTACCTACAGTGCGGTATTTTACTGGGTAGATGAATTACGACGTTGTCGTTATAGGAGCGGGTCCGAATGGATTGAGCGCAGCCATTGAGATTGCGCGCGCAGGATTGACAGTGCGCGTGCTGGAAGCGAATGAGAAGATTGGGGGAGGAGCAAGAAGTGAGGAGTTAACGCTTCCCGGATTTCTGCATGATGTATGTTCCGCCATTCATCCGATGGCGATTCTTTCTCCCTTCTTCCAAAAACTGCACTTAAAGCAATGGGGACTTCAGTGGATTTTTTCTCCCGCTGCTGTTGCACATCCGTTGCCTGATGGTTCTGCGGCCATTTTGTACAAAGACATCAATCGCACAATCGAGAACCTCGGCAAAGATGCACGCAAATGGCACGATCTGTTCGCCCCATTTACCCGCGCCCCGTTTGCGCTTTTCTCACAGATACTGCGGCCGATCAGAATTCCGCGAAGACCATTCCTGATGGCAAAGTTTGGCCGGCTCGCGCTGAAATCTTGCCTGGATCTCGCCGGTAGTAATTTTGTAAATCAACAGGCACGCGCCCTTTTTGCCGGATGTGCCGGACATTCTTCTTTGCAGCTTGAAGCGAAAGGGAGCGCTTCCTTTGGTCTGGCTCTCACAATTGCCGGGCATGCTGTGGGTTGGCCTCTACCGCTTGGTGGTTCACAAAAAATTGCGGAGGCTCTGGCGGCCTGTTTGCAAAATTCCGGGGGTGAAATTGAGACCGCGCACAGGGTGAGTTCTCTGCAAGATGTGCCTCAGGCGCGTTGCTACATTTTTGATGTAACACCGCGACAACTTCTGAGTATTACTGAAAATGCTTTACCTTCCCGGTACCGTGACAAATTGTCGAAATTCCAGTATGGCCCTGGTGTTTTCAAAATGGACTGGGCGCTCAGCGCACCGATTCCCTGGAAAAATCAAGAATGTCTGGCTGCTGCGACAGTTCATGTGGGTGGAACGATGGAAGAGATTGCGCAGGCAGAAAGAGAGGTATGGCAAAACAAACATCCGGATAATCCATTTGTTTTGGTGGCGCAACAAAGTTTGTTCGATTCAAGCAGAGCTCCGGCCGGCAAACATACAGCCTGGGGATATTGCCATGTTCCGAATGGATCGAATTTCGATATGTCGGAAAGAATAGAGAGGCAGATCGAAAGATTTGCGCCGGGCTTCCGGGATGTAATTCTCAATCGTCACACAATGTCGTCAGTGCATCTGGAAGCGCACAATGCCAACCTGGTCGGAGGAGATATTGCGGGAGGCGCAAATCATCTCCGGCAATTTCTTGCACGACCGGTATTGAGATGGAATCCATACGCGACTCCAAATCCTAAAATTTTTATCTGCTCTTCTTCTACACCTCCCGGCGGCGGCGTTCATGGTATGTCCGGATATCTGGCAGCTCGCACCGTACTTCGAAAAGTCTTCAAACGAAAAACTTCTGAGTCGTAATGACGGGATGCTTTCGCGCAAGACTTGCCACTAAAAAGAAAATGAGCTCTTGCGTAAAGTGGTGCGGGCGACTCGCTCGCCAGGACAATTTTGCGGGCGAGTGGCCCGCACCACGTTGATCTTGTTCCAGCTTATTGCTTGACTGTCAGGTTCGATTTAACGCTTTTTACACCGTTCACGGTCTTTGCGATCTCCACCGCGCGGTCCGCCTCAACTTGACTTGAAACGGCGCCATTTAGCGTAACGTGTCCGTGGCTGGTATCCACATCAATATTAGAAGCCGACACTCGTTCGTCGTTTGCGAATTTCATTTTAATGGCGGACGTAATGCTTCCGTCTTCGATTTCTTCGCCAACATCTTCAGCTTTGTCGCCGACTTCTTCGGCAGCTTCCGTAGTTCCCTCTTTAATGGCTGTGCCAGTATTTTTAGCCGTTGTACAGGCAAAGGACAGCCCCAGCGCAAGAATGAGAATCAAAACCCACTGCATGTTTCGCATGTTGATGCCTCCATCACAGATTCAACGAGCGAGCCGGCTTTGTAAGCTCACCGACTCTGATGTCCAGTTTTGATCAGCACCCCATTGTGCTGTCATTTGGTACCGGTCACTTTTCCAGTTTCTAAATTCCCGGCTCCAGAATTTAACATAACAATTTTCTCCACAGACGTATATTGTCTGACCATTGACTTCGAATTCGCGGTCTGCAAGGAAAGTACAGGGTCTAACATCGCAGAGTGTCATCGTTATTTTTGCCATTGCTGTCCTCCATAAGATAAATCCTAAGTTAGGAATTTAGTTATCTGTGTAGCTCGTGGTGTCGGAGTGGCGGTTTGAATCCGGTCGGACCCAAACGGGTCCCTGTGTAGTAATAGAGTGACGGCCACTTGCCGATTGTCGAAATAGTCCCCATCTATATAGCGGAGGCAGCATGAATCATAGCGGAGGCAGCATGAATCCTGAAACAAAATCACAATCTGACATTTACCACGATAGATTTCACCGCCGTTTAAAGGCAATCCAGGGATTTCAAGCCAAACACTACAAGAAACGATCAGCATTTCAGAAAATTGCAGACCGAATTGTCACAATCAGTGGAAGCTTCGGCTTCCTGATCGCAAATGTGCTTGCCTTCCTGATCTGGATTTTGTTGAATACCAAACTGTTTGGAATCAAGCCCTTCGATCCTTTTCCGTTTGTCCTTCTAACGACCATTGTTTCCCTCGAGGCAATCATGTTGTCGATTTTCGTCTTAATCAGCCAGAACCGGCAATCGCGTATCACAGATTTGCGTCAGGAGGTGGATTTACAAATCAACATGATAGCGGAAGAAGAGATTACGAAAATCATCCATCTCGTGGCCGGTCTGTACAAGGCAATGAACGTAAATGTGGAAGCTGACACCGAATTGAAGGCGATGCTGGAACCGATGGACTGGGACGCCATAGAAAAGCGTCTCGAGGACGAAATGGAGGCACACGAATAGTCTTTGTCGTGAAAACACAGCCCCGGGTTCATTTTTTGCGACAAAGGCAGGAGTCCTACCTTCGA
>JBKKAT010000418.1:0-4129 GCA_046714535.1 Acidobacteriota bacterium
CCTTCAATTAACAATGGCAGGCATTCTTTCATTCCGTTGTAATGCGTTTCTTTTATCACTTCATTGCCGGAAAGATCGACTTTGCCATCATGCAGTACGATGATGTCGCCATCTTGCGCAGAGGAAAGGAGTTTGTGGATCTTTCGCGGCGTCAATCGTTGGGGACCTCCATCTCCCGGCCAACGGGTCCATCCAATAATTGCCAGCTTTTGTCTCCACGCTGCAAAAGCTTGCGGCGGTGTCTTGATCCCTACCGGAGCGCGATAATAACGCGGATAGTATCCCGTAATGCGCTGGATTACTTGTCCCGTTTTTCGTATCGAACGATCTGTGCGGGACGGGCCGAAGAAAAAAAACGATTGTGAGTGCTCATAGGAATGGTTCGCCAGAAGATGCCCTTCCTCATGAGCCCTGCGGATCAGGTCCGGATAGTTCTCGGCATGCTTACCTACACAAAAAAACGTCCCTTTCACGTTGTAATCTGCCAGAACATCCAGCACGATTGGAGTCACCTGCGAATGCGGGCCATCATCGAAAGTGAGAGCAACAATTCGGCGGCCTGGTTTTATACGGCTTTGTGTGGGATATAACAGCGAGCTGTTACGCCAGAACATACCCCAGCAAAACACCGCAAAGACAGCTAAAGCAAGTGCTACGGTAAACAAATAAGAACCCTTTGTTCAGTATTAATTAGTTGGGCAGATCAGTCAACAAGGGAACTTCATTTTCATCGAGACGAACAGGAGTACCGATACAATAGGTAATATCAAACGGACCGTCCCAGTGATCTTGCGGTTTTTCTTTTCCGATCTGCCATTCATAGTTTGGCGCATTCAATTCGCTGGTCATGTGCTGTAATTCTTCTACCGTATACGTTCTAAAACAGGAGATGGCGCCATCAAAGGCAATCAGGATCGGAATAACCGGAATGATATAAGTCCAAAAAAGGTATCCGGGTCGAAACGGCCGAAAAAAAGGAACGAAGAAGAGAGCAAGAAAGGGAGTAGTGAACAACACTCGTAATATAACGGATAGCCTTCTTTCCGTCATCTCAAAAATACCGATGCCTTGATTGAATCGAACGGCATCCTCCAGAATGGATGCCGCCTTCTGCGGAGGAAAATGATGAAACGACGTGAATAACGTGCGAAAACCATTGAGCGTGGCAGGAATCTTTTCGGCATCCACAGGTTCGCTTTGATATCTGATCCCATTTTCCGTCGAACGAACGGATGCGTGAATATTCGGCTGCAGATCCGTTAAAAGAATTTCGTTGACGCCTGAACCCTTAATTTCCTGATGCATGGAAATCCAGGGACCACCTCTGCCCGAACAGAGATCGATCACCCGCTCAGAACGAGCTTTTATTAAAGTTCGCCTCAGACGTTGCAGAATCGGATGATAGTACTTTCCTTTGTTTGTGAAAAGCTGAAGAAAATGACTTAGTGCATCGCGAAAAATTTTAGGACACCAATTTTGATCAGCAATTTCGATCCAATGCACGCGTTTCATGGTAAGTGCCAAATTTCACAAATATCTTACCGCTAAAAGGTTCAGGCGTCCGTTTGGTGTGTGGTAAAATTTTTCCGGTGTATCAAGTAGAAAGCCCGGATAAAAAAACTGACGGCAAAACAATCATCGATTTTCGTCATAAGAAAGGTTCGCATTGCGAGAGTATTGTCACCTCAAACCTGCTGAGTCATTACGGTTTGGAACTGAGTGAACCTCTAATTTTCGGCATCGGTTCGGGCCTGTTTTTCGCCTATCTTCCCTTTAACAAACTTTATGGAATTCCGTTGACAACTTTCCGGAATAGTCCCGGGAAAATCTTTCTGAACTGTGTTGAAAGACTCAAACTAAAAATAGAGCTTCATCGTTTCTACTTGTACAAGCGGAAAGCCATGGATGATTTGGATGAACTTTTGGATCGCGGAACACCCACAGCGCTTCAGGTGGGTGTTTACTGGCTACCATTTCTGCCCTGGTCAATGCAACTGCATTTTAATGCGCACCATCTGATTGTCTATGGCCGGGAAGGGAATGAATATCTTATTAGTGATCCGATGTTGAACGAACCGGTTCGCTGTAGCCGGGAAACTTTGATCAAAGCACGTTTTGCCAGAGGAAGCATGGCGCCGAATGGACGAATGTTTCATGTTGTGAACGTCCCGGATTCCATTCATTTCGCAAAAGTCATCAAAGCCAGTATTCTCAAGACTTGTGCCATGATGCTCGACATTCCATTACCACACATGGGAGCACGGGGAATCCGCTTTTTGGCGTGGGCTGTTCGGCGATGGCCGATGCGGTTTGGAGAGGAACAAGCCCGAACGCACCTTGCTCAATTGATACGAATGCAGGAAGACACCGGCTCAGGTGGTGCTGGATTTCGTTTTATGTATGCGGATTTTCTGGAGCATGCCGCAATTAAACTCGAATGGGATGATCTGGCGAAATCTTCGAAAGAAATGAACGAAATAGCGGGCCGATGGAGAGACCTCGCTCTGGTGGGAGCGCGAATTTGCAAACAGCGGAACTCACCGGAGGAAACTTATAATGCACTGGCAGTCATTCTTCGCGACTGCGCGGACAAAGAAGAAGCGTTCTTTCAACGTCTCAAAAAAACAATTTCATCCCGCAAGTGATCCAGTCAGATAGCTTTAAAAATGCCGATCCGCTATAGCCATTTTAGCGCGGCTTGAAGATCTTGTTTAGATCAAGCTCCAAACCGGGAAGAGCCGGTGAGGTGAGCATTGTCCCATTCGGAAAAATCCTGAGAGTTTCCATACCGGACTGTTTCAGAACACAAATTTCAATCGATTCTGCAACGGGATCCACAATCCAGTATTCTTTCACTCCGCACTTGCCGTAAAGCGCTCTTTTGATGGTCAAATCCCGGTCTGATGTGCCGGGCGACAGAATTTCGATTACCAGATCAGGCGCTCCCTGGATATTCTTTTCCGTAATGATCCCCTTTCGTCCCTTTGCGACAAATACAATGTCCGGCTGAACTACATTGTGGATAGATAAAACCACATCAAAAGGAGCATCATAAATCTCTCCTAGATCGTGGGTTTCAACAAAAGTAATCAATTCATATTCCAGTCGTCTCGATATCCGCTGGTGTGGTTCATTGGGAGAGGGAACCATAAACAAATCTCCTTCTATCAACTCGTACCGGCTTTCTTCCGGAAGTAACAGATAATCACGATACGTAATCTTGATCAAAGGGTTTGCTTGTGCCATCGGTCTCAAATGTATGCTATGACTTGCTTCACGCAGTGTCAAACGTTTTATTAGCTTCTCAAAAAAACAATTTCATCCCGCTCCTTTTAGATTCAGAACGAGATACTTGCCTCTTTCATCATACTGAATACAGGCGATTTCCGAGTCGGCAGAGATATTCAACGGCGGATTGTCCAAAATTACAGGCGGATTTCCGTATAGAAGTTTTTCTCGCAAACAGGTTGCCGCACAAGCCAACTCGAAGATAATCCCAACCGGCATGCTGCCGTAGAGTGGAGAAAAGCATCGAACCTGTCTGTTGCCGCTCAAGAGATTTTCATAATACTTTCCTGTTTTTTGGTCGCCATTGGCAGCAGCAAATACAATTTGCGGAGCGGAGGCAAGAGCTGATTCCTCCTCACCAAACTCGCAGGTCAGCCGGAGAACAGAATCATTTCCTGCTTTCCCCAACAGTAAGCACACAAATCCTTCACCGGGAACATACGTGCAGGCATTCATACGGAACGGCTGGAGGACTCCTTCAGTCTTTGTAAGTAGAGCCGTTGCATAACCCCTTACATCGCAAAATTCTTCCCCCAACCCTACGAGCAGATAATCGACCGAGTCTCTTTGCAACCACAATTCCGCAATCCTGAATACGGAAGAGGCGGTAAAATCGAAGGCGCTTAATGTTAGTGAGGGGCCTTGAATTCGCATGGAGATGGAAACGAGCGATGCCAGCGAGTTGTGAACAGATGTGGCAAATGAGGTCGGCGAGGGGCAATTGTCTGATCCATCAATCAGGCTGTCGAGAAAACTGAAGCCTGCCTGAACTGGCCCATATGCCGATCCAAAAATGATACCTGTACGAGCGGTATCTTGTAAGGTCAGTCCGCTATCTTTC
>JBKKAT010000419.1:0-4363 GCA_046714535.1 Acidobacteriota bacterium
GATTCTTCATCCCTTTATAGCTCGCGCTGTGCTTGACGATTCCCTCGCGCACTTCAAATGTCAGATTTAAGCCGGGAAATTCAATGTACTTTTGTTCAAGCTGTTCAACGATTCGCAGTGTTTGAAGGTTATGTTCGAAACCTCCATAAGTTTTCATCATCTCATCCAGGACATCCTGGCCGGAATGTCCAAACGGAGGGTGGCCCATGTCATGAGAAAGAGCCAGCGCTTCTGCGAGATCTACATTCAGCTCCAGCGCACCGGAGACCGTACGGGCAATTTGCGAGACTTCCAGACTATGGGTAAGTCGCGTCCTGTAATGATCCCCTTCATGATTAACGAAGACTTGCGTCTTATATTCCAGCCGGCGGAAAGCCCGCGAATGGATGATCCGGTCTCTGTCCCGTTGAAAAGGAGATCTGTAGGGATGCTCCGTTTCGGGATACCGGCGGCCGCGACTATCTTCGTTACGAATTGCGTATTCGGCTAAGATCATTTCAGTGCACGGTTTCCTTGGGCGTCAGGATTTTCGCGATTTCCTGCGCTTTTTTCGGCGAGATTTTCCCGGCGCGCAGCGCGATGTTCACGGCTTCCTTACCTAGAACTTTGTAAATGTCGCCGATTTCCGGACGCAAGAGATGAAGCGCTTCAAGATGACGCTTGATGGTTGCCCCATCACCGCGCGCAACCGGACCGGTTAAGGCTTCCCCTACTCCCAGAGATTCCACATTTTGCAGGGCGCCGACCATCAACGGTAAAAAAGCGTCGAAGGAATCTTCCTGTGTTTCTCCTAGATCCTGCATGATATGCAGCGCGAGATCGATCAATACCATTAAGTAGTTCGCGGCAAAAACTCCAGCCACATGGTAAAGGACTTTTCTCCCGGTTGGGATCAACAACAATTTGCCCTGCAAGTGGTCCACCATTTGAACAGCAAGCGCCATCGCCTTGTCTTCCCCTTCGATTGCATAATAGATTCCGGGGAGAGTTTCCAACGCCTTCGCAGGATCCGCAAATACCTGCAACGGATGAATGGATGCGACATGAGCTTTCTTTCTGGCGAGCGGCTCTAATACAGTAGAGCTAATGGAACCGCTGGTGTGAAAGAAATAGTGATCTTCCAGAGAATCAGGCCAGATTTCTACGATCTGATCCACAACTTCCTCAATGGCATCGTCGTTGGTGGTGATGAAATGAACTTTGGAAGAGTCGAGAACGGATTCAAGATCGGTCGTG
This sequence comes from Acidobacteriota bacterium, assembly GCA_046714535.1. Classification (GTDB taxonomy): domain Bacteria; phylum Acidobacteriota; class HRBIN11; order JAKEFK01; family JAKEFK01; genus JAKEFK01. Next base: position 1,237 of record JBKKAT010000419.1, read on the forward strand.
ACAACACCGCCGCCAATGAATGTGACGGCTTCCCGGGCATTTGCCGCGGTTTTGCATACCACTGGGCCGTCTTCATAACCGGCACTTTGAAGAGCTCTCGCAAGTGTTCGCCCGACTTTTCCGCAGCCGATCCAAGAAATTTTTTGTAGTTCCGCCATTTCAGTGAATATAACGCAAAGTCGCCAGGACGCCAACAGGAGGACTTAACACAGAGACACAGAGGCACCGAGAAAACATTTATGAAGTTAATTTTAAACCTCAGTGCCTCTGTGCCTCTGTGTTAAAAGAGCTAACCGACCTGGATGAGACCGAAACGATTGTTCCAGTATTTCTGGAAAAAATTCTTCAGCACTTCAGGATTTTTGCTATACGTGTCAATGTATTCAAATGCTTCTTTTCTTGCCACTTCCAGAATCTTCTGATCCAGCAAAAGGTTTCCAATGCGGAAAGTTGGGAGACCAGACTGCCTCGTTCCTGTTAACTGGCCGGGGCCGCGAATTTTCAGATCCGTTTCGGCGATCTTGAAGCCATCATTTGTAGCAACCATTGCATCCATCCGCATTCTTGCTTCCTCAGTAAGATCAGACTCTGCTGGAATCAATAAATAGCAGAACGATTGATCCGGCCCCCGCCCCACTCGCCCGCGCAATTGATGCAGCTGAGACAAACCAAATCTCTCCGCATGTTCGATGACCATAATGCTTGCATTCGCAACATCGATGCCGACTTCAATTACCGTTGTGGCAACGAGCATTTGAATCCTTCGTTCGAGGAAATCACGCATGATCTCCTCCCTTTCGCGGCCTGGAATACCGCCATGAATCAGTCCGATCGAAAGATCCGGAAATGACCGGCGAAGGTCTTTTGCCAGTTTTTCTGCTGCCGATAATTGGAGTTTTTCTGACTCTTCGATTAGCGGACACAACACATACGCCTGTTTTCCGGAGCGCACCGAAGCTGCAATCTGATGGTACAGCTCGGCCTTCTTCTTCAAAGGCCACTTGCGCGTGACAATCCCCTTGCGCCCGGGCGGCAGCTCATCCAACACCGAAGTCTCCAGATCTCCATAAACGGTAAGGGCAAGGGAACGAGGAATCGGCGTTGCAGTCATGATGAGACAATCCGGATTCTCCCCTTTTTTAAGAAGCGCTTCGCGTTGCAAGACGCCAAACTTGTGCTGCTCATCAATTATGACGAGTCCCAGCTTTTGAAAGATCACAGGATCCTGAATCAACGCATGAGTACCAATGACCAGAGCGCAAGCACCACTGGCGACTTCTTCCAGATATTGAGTTCGATTCTTTTTGGACTGACCGCTTACCAGAAGTCTTACTACATAATTAGAATTCCGGAGAAGATAATTGATGTTGCTGAAATGTTGCTCGGAAAGAATTTCCGTGGGAACCATGAACGCTGCCTGATAGCCGTTTTCGATTGCCACGATGCAGGCCATCAGGGCGACAATGGTCTTGCCGCTGCCAACATCCCCCTGCAGCAACCGGTACATGACGGAATCATGCTTCATATCCTCTACAATTTCGCGCGTGACTCTTTTTTGGGCTTCTGTCAGCCGAAAAGGCAGCGTCTGGCGCGCTTTTTCACGGATCCGGTTATCGATCGCAATCCTGCTTTTCTTTTTTGGACGCTCCTTTTGCCTGTAAGCAAGACCCACTTGCAGCAAAAAAAATTCTTCAAAGATGAGCCTGCGATGCCCGGGGGACCGGCGGTTCTGTAAATCTTCCAGAGAGGTTTCCGGCGCCGGAAAGTGAAGCTGCGTAAGGGCTGCCTGGCGTCCGACCAGTTTGTATTTTTTTCGCAGCTCATCGGAAAGTGGTTCACCAAACGCTTGCGGCTGAATCGATTCCAGACATGCATTTATGATCCATCGAAGCATCTTCGGTGTGATGTTCCCGATACGCTCATATACAGGCCGCACCCGCAAATATTCGGAAGCATCTTCTTTCTTTACGAACTCATAATGCGGATTTTCCATCTCCGCATCATGCCCAAAAGGATCCACCCTTACCGTCCCATGCAGTATGACTTTTTTTGCTTTTTCAAATTGCTCCCTTAAATAAGGCTGATTGAAGAAGCGAACCAGAATGGCGCCGGAGGAATCTTGAACCGTAACTTCCAGAATCTTAAATCGCTGACGTGAAGTTGTATGCATATGAATGCGTGTGACGTTTCCGATGATGGTTGCCATCTCTCCATCTGCGATATCCTTCACACGCCTGGGATGGCGCCAATCTTCGTAGCGGAAGGGCAGGTGCCACAGCAAATCTTCAATCGTGCGGATTCCATGATTCCGTAAAATTTTGCCGCGCGCTTCATTCACCATGGGCGCGTTTTCAATGCTGGAGGAAAGCTGAAGGAAATTCACACTTATTAACTTCCGGAGGGCGGGCGTCCCTGCCCGCCAGATTGTAACCCAATTTTTGGCGGGCGCGGAGGCCCGCCCTCCAAACCGTTCTAGTGGATAGCGATGGGGGTTTGGGCGCGACCTTTCTTGAGCGCGTATTTGCGCATCTTTTTTTGCAAACCCTGGCGGGTTAATCCCAACGAACGAGCGGTGTTCGAGACATTCCACGCGTGCTCGTCCAAACTTTGCCGGATCAGATACGATTCAATCGTCGAAATTTTATCCTGCAGCGAAGCTCCATTGACGGGCATGGAAGCCGGCACCGATACACCAGCAAGGTTTGGCGGAAGATGCTTGGAATGAATCTCGGGATCTCTGGTCAATATCACGACACGTTCGACAATGTTCTCCAATTCACGAACGTTTCCGGGCCAGTCATATTCCTGTAATGCATTCATCGAGTCCGGCGCAAGATTATTCACTGCGATCTCGTTTCGGACGCAAAATTTTTCAACGAAATAGTTCACGAGAACCGGCACGTCTTCCTTTCGTTCACGAAGCGGCGGAATGTACAGGGGAACAACGTTGACCCGGTAGTAGAGGTCTTTGCGGAATTTTCCTTCAGCAACCTGTTTTTCCATGTCCTGATTTGTAGCGCAAATGATCCGAACATTCACTTTCTTATTCGGTTTGTCTTCGCCAATTTTCTGGATCTCTCCGTATTGCACTGCGCGCAGCAGAAGCGTTTGAAGCTTCATGCTCATA
>JBKKAT010000420.1:0-4093 GCA_046714535.1 Acidobacteriota bacterium
CTCACTCATCCATCTTACAAGATTACTGATTCTCGATGCGATAAGAATGACTCACCATGGCGGAAGCGCGAAGCATTGCGGTCACGGAGCAATACTTCGTTTGCGATAGTTCGATGGCGTGTTCTACATCATGTGGCCGGATATTCTGTCCGTAAAAAACATATTCCATGTGAATCTTTGTAAAGATGCGCGGAAATTCATCCGCCTCCTCGGCTGAGATGTGGATTTCGAATCCGTTTAATTGAACTCTCTTCTTTTTCAGAATCGACGCAACATCCATTCCGGTGCAACCACCCAGACCCAGCAATACCAGCTCTTTTGGGCTCGTCGCCGCTGCGCTTCCTCCTTCATTGAGTGAACCATCCATCATCACCCAGTGATTGGAATCTGCTTTTCCGGTGAAAGTCATTCCCTGAACTTGTCTAACAACAGCATTTTTCATGTTGCCTCCACTCATCCGATAATACCTGCGGATCGCCAGGTCACAAAACTTATGATCGACAATTAGCTCAAGTGTTGCCGAAAGGTCTCGCCTAATTTATCCTTTCAACACACCATGAATTCTTACCCGGCAGCCGGCGCAAGTGGTTTACCCGACTCATCGCGCACGGAATTGAATCTCAGAGGAACCCGAATTTCGCCCGGTTTAGCTCTTGGGACTGTATGGGTAACGGGTGACATACTCGAATGCACCGCAAAAACGGATCGTATCGAGCCACATCAGGTAGAGGCTGAGATGGAGCGAATCCGGCTGGCGTTCGCTCAAGTAGAGACCGAGTTGGAAGAATCGGCCCGGCGCATCAGCGAACAGCTTGACCCAAGCCTGGCCGAGATATTTCATGCACACCAGCAGATGTTGCAGAGCCTCCTGTCGCACAATGAGTTTGATAGTGAACTTCGTGCATCTTTAACAACTGCCGAAGGAGCGGTGAAGAGCGTTTTTCACAAATGGGAAGCCAGGTTCGCGGCCGTAGAAGACGAGACACTTCGCGAGAAAGCGGACGATATTCTCGATTTGGCCCGGCGAGTTTTGCGGAAACTCGAGGGCTCTGATGCTTTCGGACTTGCGGCCATGCCGGCAGGCAGTGTACTGGTAACCCAGCGACTGCTGCCGTCAGATGTGGTCGCTGTTTCGCCGCGGGAAGTCAGGGCGATCATCGTGGAATCATTAGGACAGGGTTCGCACGCTGCTCTCCTCGCTCGCGAAAACAGCATTCCAACCTTAGCCGGCTTTCCCGGTCTGATCAGCCAGATTCGTAAAGGCGATGAGGCTCTGGTTGATGCTTTTCAAGAGGCACTCGTAATTTCGCCGAACACGGAGACACGGCGCGCCTTTGAACAGCGACTCGAATCCTATCGCGCAAGCCTGGTGATTTGTAATTGGGAGTGCCATAAGCCTGCCATCACTCGGGATGGTCACACGATTTCTGTTGAAGCGAATCTTACCGCTCACACAGGTGTCGATTCGGTGATTCAGAACGGTGCGGACGGCGTAGGTCTGTTTCGAATTGAGCAACTCTACTTCGCGCATGATCTACCCCCTACGGAAGAAGATCTATTCTACGAATTGCAAAGACTCGTTGCTCCGCTGCGCCAGAGACCGGTTACGATTCGTTTGTTGGACGTCGGTGGCGATAAAGCGATTCCGTTTCTCCGGCTGCCGTATGAGCCAAACCCACTTCTTGGTAAGCGCGGTGTACGATTGCTCCTGGACTATCCGCAGCTTACGCGCACACAACTGAGAGCATTTCTACGGCTTTCTCAGACCCAGGACATTCGCATTCTCGTTCCCATGGTTACCTTTGATCGTGAAATGCAACAGATACGCGAACTGATGCTGGCGGTCGCTAGCGAAATGGGAATCAAAATTCTTCCGCCTCTCGGTGCGATGATTGAAACGCCGGCCGCGGCGCTGACCGTTGCGCAAATCGCAAAGCAGGCCGATTTCCTTTCCGTGGGTACAAACGACTTAACTCAATACACCATGGTCGCCGGTCGGGACAATACGACAGTGACTGACTACTACAAAGAAACCGACCCCTCCATGCTTCGGTTGCTGGAGATCATCATTGCAGAAGCTTCGGGGAAGGCGGTTACTATCTGCGGTGAGCTTGCCGGCAGGGAAGAGGTAATTCCAACGCTACTGGGAATGGGCTTCCGCGGGCTGAGTATTGCCCCTCCGCTAATCCCGACAACCAAGCAATTAATCCGGTCGATTGATGCCAGCAACTCGCATGCCCAAAGTAAAGATGTTTGAGGTGAATTTAAGGTGCAGGCTGCTTGAATGGAAGTCTGACCTGAAAGCGTGTGTTGCCCGGTTGTGATTCAACACGAACATCGCCGTGATGTTTTCGAACGATTCTGTAAACCGTATCCAACCCCAGCCCTGTTCCTTCACCCATTTTTTTTGTTGTAAAAAAAGGATCGAAAATCTTGCCTTGAATTTCAGTCGGGATTCCGGCGCCGGTATCGCGAATCTCTACCAGCACACAGTTACTGTCCGGTGCTGTCCGAATCGTAAGTTTCCCGCCATCTTTCATTGCATCAGCCGCATTGTCGATTAAATTTGTCCAGACTAGATTCAGTTCACTTCCAAATGCGTAAATGTTCGGCAGTGTTGTGTCAAATTGTTTTTCAATTGTAATTCCTTGTTTCAGTTTATATTTCAACATGACAAGGGTGCTTTCCAATCCTTGATGGACATCAATCTCCTGAACCGGCGCCTGATCCATATAGGAGTATTCTTTGATTGCTCTGACCAGCTCTGAAATGCGACCGGTGCTCGATTCAATTTCTTTCGCCAACTTTCTTGCAAGAACCTGCCAGACAATCCGTCTGAGCGCATTCGAAAATGCTTCATCGCCTGCTTGTTGCTTCAACGCTTCAAGCCATGAAATTTCCAGATCCGTTTCTGCTAAAACGGGGGCGAGCCGCCGGGAATCTTTAAAACGATTCTTCTCAAGCCACGATGTGATCTCCTCTTCTTTTTCATTTTGAGTCATGGAATCCATGAGCACAGGGGCCTGCGTGTGCTGCAATGCCTGGCGTTCGAAATGTAAAATTGCTGTTCGCTGATCGGCATGCAGATGCTGGCGATCGAGATGCGAAGTTGCTTCGCGCAAAGCTTCCAGAGCTTCACTGAGTGCGAGCGAGGCTCTTTTTGCCGAAGCGGCCGGATTGTTTAATTCGTGAGCAAGTCCTGCTGATAATTTTCCCAGCGCCGCCATTTTATCTTTTTGCTGATCCTCTCTGGCTACCCAGCGGATCCGGTCACTCATCATGCCCACCAAACGCTGCGTTAGCAAAGGCGCATCGCGGATCATTTCCGGAAATAGATCTGCGCTTCCTACCAGGACTCTGCTGGCAGCGACCGCGCGGACAGTGCCCGGCCAGGATGCCAATCGCGAATAAGGAAGCTTACCGGTGATCTCCCCAGGTTCTATGTCCCACACACGAATATCCGGAGACCCGGATTCCCGGCGAAACTGCAGCTCTCCCTGGAGCACGATAATAAACGTTTTCACCGGTTCTCCTTCCTTCTCAAGAATTTCACCGGCGCCGTAAGTTATTTCCCGTACGTTGTTTGCAAGCCAGAGCAATACATCTTCAGGGAGGTCGGCGATTTCAGGAACGATTCGAAGCTCTTCTGCAATCCGTTTGGAATTTTCACCAGCCATTTGTTTAATTCATAAACATTATACTTAGCGTCTGCGGCTTTGCATTAAGAAGGAATGAGTTGACTACAAAATACTACTATTCTTTTAGCAAACCAAATACCAAAAATACTCAATACGTCATGTGCAACACAAAGGGAGCAAGGTAAAAGCGGGCCTGCTGGCGTTCATTCAGTCATAGAAGGAGAACTTTAATCCAAAGTGGAAACGATTCAGGAGTTTGCGAAATTTATAGCAACTTTTTGCTGCGGAATTTTTGCAGGGGCAGCAATTTATATCAACCTTGTTGAACATCCGGCCAGGATGGAGTGCGGCCCGGAGCTTGCGGTAACGGAATTTGGACCTAGCTACCGCAGGGCAACCACAATGCAGGCATCCCTCGCAGCCGTTGGTTTTGTGTGTTCGATACTCGCCTGGCT
>JBKKAT010000421.1:0-10810 GCA_046714535.1 Acidobacteriota bacterium
TAAGTACTCTGTGGAAGGATAGTTGACATACGTCACCAGTAAATTCGGATCAATATTCTTAACCGTTTTATAAAGTGTTCGAAGAAAATGCTCAACTTTTTTCGCCCCGTGCCATCGGACAATGGAAGAAGGGATTTCATTACCGATGGCGAAGCAGAGAATTGCCGGGTGGCCTGCAATTTCTTGAAGCGAATTCTGAAGCCGTCGCCGTATGGAACGGGCGACGGAAGCGTCTTCTAAAAACGCAACATGCTGTTCCCAGGGAAATCCAATGAATATTCGAATGCCGTGATTTTCAGCCAAGTCCAGCATCCACCGCGGCGGAATGGTGTAAGTGCGGATGGCGTTGATATGGTTCTGCTTCATTAACAGAAAGTCCGTTTCAACTACCCGCGGATCGTATTCACCATTGCCAGCACTCGGACGAAATGTTCCGTACGTGACCCCTTTCACCCAAAACTTTTCGCTTCCGTTCCAAAGAAATTTCCCGCGCGCTTTGAGTGTTGCCCAAAGGGGAATCCCAATCTCTCCGGGCGATCTGCTTTCTACTTCTTCTATTAATTCCGTTGGCATAAGCATTCACGTGCCTTATGCCTCCCACCCTAAGATGACACTTTTGACATATTAGTGAAATTTTTGAGAAGAAGCGAGCGTTATTTTCGTGACGCTTTACCCTTGTGACAGCAAAGAGTGGGGAATTAACTATGACTTGGAACGATCGTGATGGATAAGCCAGCTGTCCAGGGAGCTCTTCATTTGATCGGATAGATACAGTTTCACTCCAATTTTTGGAACTCGCCCATGTTTTACCCAGCATACGGATCCTGGACATTCCAGAGGAGCGGTGTAGGTGGGAACGAACAACCTGACGTAAAGATCAGAGTTTGGGGGGTCTTCGCAGATAATGACACAAAGTCCGGTGGTGCTTAAGTTGATGCAGCTTGTTGATATCCAATTGCCGTCGGGTGTTCTTAAGGATATGGGAATGGAAACGTCGAAACGCTTCTCTTTGCGAATTTGGTTGTATCGATTTTCTGTTTTTCGCGCTTCGGTTTTCGGTGGCTCGGTTTTCGGTGGCTCGAATTTGGCTGTTTCTATTTTACGATCCAACCTTATTGGGCCGCTTTTTGTGCTTATTTCGCTCAGAAGATCAAATGAATGTTTCTCGCTTACGACCGGATGGAGGGTTCTCTCTTGAACAACAATCCTGTAGGCGTTTTGTCCTTCAAACACTGTCAGAGGGATCGTTTTCAGAAAGAGTGTCGGCAGGAATACCTTGACGTTATACTCACCGGGCTGTAATTCCCAGGTAAGACCTTTCAAATCCTCCACCCTTCTAAATTGCGAATCGACTTCCACTATGTTCATTTCGCAAAAGAGGATCGTTTGGTTGTGATTGTCCACCGGAACAATCGTGACCACCTGTGATTGTGTCCCCGGATCAGACTGATTTTCTTCCCGTTCGACCACGGGTGCCGGATCCTGAATTCTCACTTTGCCCTCTTCTTTTGGAAGAAACATCATTGGATCTATTTGAATTCGAACAAACAGCCGCCCTACCGAGATTCCATGATGAAAACTAAACTCTCCCTGATCCCAAAAAAGGAGAATTGAAGAGATAACCTGTTCCGCTTTCGTTCGCAGTAAACGTTGCATTTCCGACTCTTTAATTTTCCCCCCCGTAACCAAAATTCTACCCAGAGGCATATTCGTGTTCCCGGCAATCTCTGCGGCCATGACCCGCTCTCTATCCGTGATGAGCCCCTGGCTGACCATGAAATTACTGAGCTGTTCGACAGGATTGGATGAAGAAACGCCTACTATGTTCCCTTTTTCAAAGAAAATCATTGTCCGTTGTGCTGGATTTTCCAGATAAAGAACACCAGTCCGTTGTGTTTGATGGATAAGTTTCAAGAGACTGGGGAAGGGCAGACTTTCGAAACTTCCGGAAATGTTACTTTCAGTTTCATCGAAGCCATTTTCCGGAGTGGCGGATCCTGTGTTTTTGAAATCTTTCATCACGATAAATAATTCAACGCGATCGAACCAAAGCCTAATCGGAGCGGATCGATTCGTTGACCCTTATACCTCGAACGCGGCAGGCATTTATTATTCTATCACCTGTCACCGCTAATTCTACGGGTATTGCTCCTTTGGCAAGCTCACCCCTGGCCATCATAGCGGCGACAATCGCGGCATGCCAGCCTGTTGTTCTTTCCATGGCTGTAAACCCGGTTTTTTCGTCATAATAGTCGAAAAGATCGACGGTCACTTCTGCTCTGGCTCCATTCTTTTTTCCAGTGCAAAGTGCGCGGATGATGCAAACATCCTCTTCACCCGATTTTGCTCGAATTTTTGGGTCGAGTACGCTTGCCAGTAAATCGCGAGGGCGCAGACTTGTACCTTTTACAACGACCGGTTCATCGTCCAGAAGCCCTGCATCATGCAAAGTTTTCCACTGAGCGTAGTGACCTTTGTAACGTAACGTTTTGTTCTGGTAAACCTTTAATTTGCCGAGAAAAGTTCGTGGCGCCGTGGATGTACCTCCGGCCGTTGTAAATGCTTCCAATACCCCCAGTGGTTCCGGAAAACGCACTGTTTCATATTCTTGAAAACTGTCAACGGTGATGAGTTTTCCATCGCGCAAGAACTCGGTTGTTCCGAAATATTCATTTACGAGTCCTTCAAAATGAAATGTGAGAATGTATTTCCATGGTTCTTCGGGATGCTGTGGCAATCCGCCGTCCCAGAGATAAACTTCCTCCGGTTCGTCGATCAAACTCATCGCGTACACGCAGACTGAAGTCCCGAGACCCGGAACCATTCCACAATCAGGAACGAGCGTAATTCCCGCGGACTTCGCCGCTTCGTCCAACTCCAGTTCTTGAAAAACGATCTCGGTGTTTCCACCCAGATCGCATAGGGAAGTGCGCGATTCGATGGCGCATCGCGCAAGATCCAGATTGAAATAGTAAGGCACTGCGCTAACGGCCGAATCTACGTCCCGAAGAAATTCAACGACTGCCAAACGATCGCGAACATCAATCGCTGCGGCCTCAACGCATGGATTCACCACCAACTTATTTACGCGCGCGGCTGAGGAAAGGGCTGTCTGCAAATTCGCATCGGCAAGAATGACGCGCCGTGCTTCTCCATTCTTTGCAAGATCGTACGCGGCTGCGGTCCCCTGCCGCCCGGCTCCCAGTACGGCATACTGAAATTTCAATTAACGAACCGCCTCATACCGACATTCATAATGATGGCCATCGCCACAATTGTGCTGAGTAAGGAAGATCCACCGTAACTCACCAATGGGAGTGGCAGGCCTGTAATCGGCATCAAACCGACAATCATGCCGACGTTAACAACAAGATGGAAAAATAAAATTGCAAAAAATCCCATGACGATAAATATACCAACACGGTCGCGAGCCTGTTTGGCCGTTGATAAAATGCGCATGAACAGAATAAAGTAAATTGCAAGCGTGATGAAGACGCCTACTAATCCGAAATCTTCGGCAAGCACGGAGAACACAAAGTCTGTATGTTTTTCCGGAATGTAATCCAGATAAGCCTGAGTCTCTTTTGAAAATAATCCTTTTCCAAAAACACGTCCCGATCCCACAGCTATTTTGGATTGTATGATTTGATATCCGGCGCCGAGAGGATCTTTTGAAGGATCTACGAAGGTTAAGATGCGGTCCTTCTGATAAGGCTTTAAAAATAACCAGAACAAGGGCAAAGAGGCAATTCCCGCTAGAATGGCCCCCAGAATCCATTTGTAACGCATGCCAGCCAAAAACATCAACAGAATCAACGGAGGAATAAAGGTGATGGTCGTTCCCATGTCCGGCTGCAAAATAATCAAGAACATGGGAATCAAAACGATCAAACCTGCCAGAAGAAAATCTCGAAGGACGAGAAACATTCTGGTTTCATCACTCAAGTATTTTGCCAAAAACAAAATCGTCGCAATCTTGGCGATTTCCGATGGCTGGAAATTAAAGTATCCAAGTGAAAACCAACTTTTTGCGCCCGAAATTCTTTTCCCAAAAAACAAAACTGCAACGAGGAAAACGAGTGAGCCTATGTAAATCGGCAACGAAGAATCTGCCAGAACGTGATAATCAATGTTTAGAACGATAAAAAACAGAACGAAAGCAGCCGCGCACCACTGCAATTGACGAATATAGAGTTCCTGATTTTCGCTTTGAAAAGTCGCGCTGTAAATCATGAGCACGCCGAGACCGATCAGGGATAGCATGCTAAAAAACATTACGGCGTCAAATTGACGATAGATGCGGGTATCAGCCATTACTCTATCAGCGTGTCTTCGGCCGGTGAGGGTTCGGGAGCAGCGGCTGCCGGAACTTTAGCAACTTTCACCTTTAGTTCTGAGTAGGGAGGTATTTTGCGGTCGGCAAAATAGGTCTCAAAAATCTTTTTTGCTACGCCGGCATGCTCGGAGCCGTGTCCTCCATGTTCAACGAATACGGCAACAGCGACCTGTGGATCGGACAAGGGAGCAAAGGAAATAAACCACGCATGATCGCCATATTTTTCCTTTTGTTTTTCGGCAAGTCCCTTTCCGCGATCGTAGCCGACCACCTGAACCGTTCCGGTTTTTCCGCACACATCATAACCATCGACGCGAGCCCTTCCTCCCGTCCCTTGATCATTCACCACGCCCCAAAGAGCTTTCTTCACAAGCTCATAATTCCGCCGATCTATTCCTTGCACTTTTTGTCTGCGTGTCGAGGCAGTTTCCTGAGTCTTACCGCTCATGTCGAGAACTGAGCTCACAACATGCGGCTGAATGATTGTTCCATCGGTCGCCACGGTTGCGTACAAAGATGCCATCTGTAGAGCAGTAGTCAGAATTGGGCCCTGTCCGATTGCAACCGAAATCGTTTCCCCCGGATACCATTTGTCATTGGCTGTGCGCCGCTTCCATTCGCGATCCGGAACAAGACCTTTGGTTTCGTTGGGTAAATCCACATTCGTCAATGAACCGAGTCCCAACAGACGCGAATACTTTGCAATTACATCAATATCCATCCGCATTCCTACGTTGTAGAAGTACACATCACACGATTGCATGATGGCGCGGTACAGGCTCACGCTTCCATGTCCACCCACCTTCCAACATCGAAACGTTCTGTTATAAATGAATTGCGCTCCGCCACAACCAAAAGTGGTCTCAGGTGTAATCTTTTTCTCCTGCAGCGCAGCGAGAGCCATGACAATTTTAAAAGTCGACCCCGGTGAAAATTTGTTTTGAATTGCTCGATTCTGTAGTGGATGTTGCGGATCAGTGATGAGCTCTTTCCATTTTGCCGGAGTTATTTTCGGAATGAAATCGTTTGGATCATACAGTGGCTTGTTGTACAGCACCATGATATCGCCCGTTTTGATATCTACGGCTGCAACGGCGCCAAAACGGTTCCCTTCATTGAAAATGTCCTCAGTGGCCTTTTGCATGTTGTAGTCAATCCCCAACCTGAGGACTTGCCCTGGCACCGGTTCATCGCGGATCGGCGGAAATTCTTTCAGCACTGCGCCATAACTATTCACCACTTTTCGTTCCATTCCGGCGCGTCCCATTAACGCCCGGTTGTAATACCGTTCCAGACCCGATTGACCCACAATATCGCGGCGTTTTGCTTCCGGAAATTCCTTTGTCCGTTCCTGATCTTCCGTCAGTTCTCCAACGTAACCGATGGCATGTGAAAAAAGCGGACCGTACAGATAGCTGCGTTTTTGTTCATGATGAATGTCGATTTCGGGATATTCAATTTTTCGCGCAGAAATATAGGCCAGCTGAGGCAAAGTCATATCCTGATACAGCATAATGGGGCTTGAGGAATGAAGCGGTCCTTCCTTTTTTATGATGCGATAAAGCTCATCCCGAGGAGTCGCCAAAATAGACGATAGAAACTCCATCGTATTGTTTAGATTTCGCGAAAGACGGGGCGTGATAAAGAGATTGTGGCTGAGACGGTTTTCAGCAAGAATCTTTTTATTGCGGTCAACGATGAGGCCACGGGGAGCAGGAATAGGATCTTCCTTATAAAGATTTTCACCGGCGAGCTGTTCGTAATAAGCGCCTTTGATGATCTGCATATACCAGAAACTTCCCAGGAACATCAAGAAAACAAACAACACGATGCCTGCCATGAGGTTAATTCGGCGGTTTATCAAATCCCGGTCGATTGGCTCGCCAAACATTATGCGTACTCCATCCTTGTGCGAATGCGATCCGCCATGTGGAATCCAAGAAGACCCACCAGCATATTTAAGATAGTTGCAGTTAAGAAAACCTGGTAGGAAAGGGTGATCTGAGGAAGGCCAAACAGACGATTCAGCATTTGAATCGTCGCCAGATCCACTGCCGTGGAAACGGCAACAAGCATCATTAAAATGAAAGGATGTTTGATCATTAACCGGGAACTGAGAACGGCGATCGAATAGGCGACGATTGTCTTTGAAAAAGCGTTCATTCCAATGATCCCACCTGTAAAGGCATCCTGGATCAAACCACTGCTAACACTCACGGCAATACAGCTCAGCGGCGAAAAATGCAAAGCGTAATAAACATTAAATAACAAGAATAAGTCGATCGCCTGCAATCTTTCAAATCGTCCCAGCACCATTGTCTGCAAGAGCAATATCAGAGCAATGGCAATCAGCGTTCGTAACGATCTCACTGCGTACCACTTTTTGCTTGCTTCATGAACAGTACTTCATTGACAGAGGTAAAGTTCGGAAAAGGAATTACTTCAAAACTCCGGTAGAGTGTGGATTCTTTCACCTCCTGAAAAACTCTTCCTACAGCCAGACCTTCCGGAAAAATTCCTTCCTGTCCCGATGTCACCACCAGATCTCCTTTTTTAACCTGAACGTTAATAGGAAGGAACTTCAAAATGCAAGAGTTTCGGCCATCTCCGTTCAAAATTCCTGCAACTCTACCGTTTTCCAGCATGGCGCCAATTGAGGCGGAAGTATCCGTTATCATCAAAACCTTCGCAGAGAGTACGTCCACAAAAATGGTCATCCCGACAATTCCTTCCGGAGTGACAACCGGCATGGGAGAATGAATGCCGTGTCGCGTACCACGATTGATCATCAGCGTTCTGGATTGGGCAGCTTTTGCGTCGCGCGCACTCTCCTCACCGGGGATCAACTGGTAAGGAAGTCTTTCCCGAAGCTCCAGCATTTTTCGAAGACGTTGATTCTCCTGCTGGATCTGATGCGCCATCCGGTTTTGGATTTTTAGCTCGGAAACCTCTTTCAGTAATCTCGCATTTTCCTTGCTCGTTTGAGTCAAAAGGAAATAGTTCTTGATCCCGCCTACTACGGTATTCGTAAGCCCGGAGAGTGCTGTTTGAACGGGAGAGAATAGCCTGTAACCCAGGGTCGCCAGTACGCTGCGCCCGGTTAACGGATCCGCCACCTGATAGGACATGATCCCCAACAACAGAATCATGATTCCGGCAAAAATCGGAAAGGATTTTCGAGGGGCTTTTTCCAGTTCATTCATAGTTTCAGTGATGAGTCATGAGCAATGAGTGATGAGACACGTTAAAGATTCTCATTACTCATTGCTCATTACTTTGGCACTAAGATTTTAGGGAAGTGCGGCGCAACAAATCGATATTATCCAGAAGTTTTCCTGCACCCAGGACGACCGAATACAGTGGCTGTTCGGCAATGGTAACCGGCAAACCGGTTTCTTCGCGTAACCTGACATCCAGCTTCTTTAACAGAGCTCCTCCTCCCGTCAAAACGATACCGCGATCCAGTATGTCTGCTGAAAGTTCCGGTGGAGTTTTTTCCAAGGCTTCGTGAACTGTATTCACAATTGTTGCAACCGTATCGCCCAGGGCCTCCCGAATTTCTCCATCACTAATAATGATTGTTTTGGGTACGCCTTCCATCAGATTCCGGCCCTTAATCTCCATCGACAGTTCCTCTTCCAGCGGGAAAGCGGAACCAAGCTCTATCTTTATTTGTTCCGCAGTGCGTTCTCCGATTAACAGGTTGTATTTCTTTTTGATGTACTGAATGATGGCTTCATCCATTTCATTTCCTGCAATACGGACGGACCTGCTGTAGACAATACCGGCCAGTGAGATCACGGCAACATCCGTCGTTCCGCCGCCAATATCCACAATCATGTTGCCGCTCGGCTCGGTGATCGGTAACCCTGCACCAATGGCTGCCGCCATTGCCTCTTCCACGAGATAAACTTCTGTCGCCCGGGCGCGATAAGCGGCATCGCGAACCGCCCTTTTCTCAACTTGCGTAATCTCTGAGGGAACTCCGATGACAATGCGCGGACGGACCCACATATTTCTGTTGTGCGCTTTCTTGATGAAATAATCCAGCATCCTTTCGGTGCTTTCAAAATCAGCAATAACGCCGTCTTTCATGGGCCGGATAGCAACGATATTTCCCGGTGTTCTTCCTAACATTTCCTTAGCCTCTTTTCCGACGGCTTCCACTTTGCCCGTTATTTTATTTATAGCAACAATAGAAGGTTCATAGACCACCACTCCTTTGTTCTTGGCAAGAACCAGAGTATTCGCTGTCCCCAGATCAATCGCAAGATCACTCGAAAAAAACCTGAATATTGAACCTATCCCCATAATTTCTCCTCTTTTAACACAGAGACACAGAGACACAGAGACGCAGAGAAACAAAAGATAAAACTATTCTCTCTGTGTCTCTGTGTTGAATTTTTTATCTTCATCGGGCTAGTTGAATGGCGTTTTTGCCTGAATATTTCACTGCATACATTGCACTGTCCGCTTTCTGGATGAGTTCGGTCAGGGTTTCCGCATGATCGGGAAAAACAGAAATCCCGAAACTGGCGGAGAGCCTGATATACGAAGGCAGCATTGCCTCAAAATTATGAGACACAATGGCGCTACGAATTCGTTCAGCCATTTCCCGCGCTTCCATGGGTCCGGCTTTCGGCATCAGCACCACAAATTCGTCTCCGCCATAGCGCGCAACTTCGTCACGCTTTCCTACAGTATTGAAAATAGTTTTACCGATTTCCACAAGAGTCTTTGCTCCTACGAGATGTCCATAGCTGTCATTGACCGATTTAAAACCGTCCAGGTCCAGAAAGATGAGGCTGAACTGCTCGCGTGTCCCTTTCCGTTCTTCGATCATCTTTCCGAGTCTTGCATGAATATACCGGGTATTGAAAAGCTTGGTCAGATCATCCGTAATTGCAAGCTTTTCGGTTTCCTGAAAAAGAAGAGCATTGTGCAAAGATACGGCAATCGGCCCCAGCAATGTGGTTAGCATGTTTAAGTCACGACGAGTAAAGCGATAAGTGCTGGACTTGCGATTGATCAGCTCCACAACCCCGATTAACTGTCCCCTGCTGATCAAGGGGACGCAAAGGACCGACCGGGTGATGAAGTTGCTTGCCTTATCAAAACTTGAGTTGAAACGTCTGTCCTGAGTGACATCATTGACGATGACAGCCTCACCGTGCAGAGCAACCCATCCCGCAATGCCCTCTCCAACCTTCAATTTCGCATAAGCCAGACGCTTCGCGGCTGCGCCACGCGCTCCTTCGAAAATTAACTCGTTTTGATTGGAATGCATCAGAAGAATGGACCAGGCTTCGCAAGGAATAATCCGTTTAATGCTGTCCATGATCGTGCTGATAACGTTTTTTGGATCCAGCTTGTCATTCGCTGCTTGAATGATCCGCATTAAGATGCTGTAGCGGGTTCCGGACTGCTTTGTCGTCTTCATGCTTCAAACCTGGAAGACGGGCCTCCGTGCCCGCCCATGTGTGAGTTGAATTTTTCAGGCGGGCAGAGACGCCCGCCCTCCGGAAATTTCCAAACTATCGGTATTCTACTTTTTTAGTCACCGTGGTTTTGTTTCCGGAAGGATCTTCAGCCACAAATTTCAAATCATTCCACCCGGATTGCTGCAACGTATAAGTATAAACGAAGGTACCATCCTCTTTTACGTCGATGATTTGACCATTTAAGGTCAAGAAGGCATCCGCTTCAGTGGATCCTTCCACCTGCACATACGGCAAAAACGGGTGCATATAGGTGATCTTCAAAAGCGGAGGTGTTTTATCCAACGAGTCTGTCGGTTTGGCATTGGGGGTCGGCGTATAAACAACAAACTGGAATGGATCGCTCCAGGGGCTATGATTTCGCTCGGTATCCATGCTGCGAACTCGCCAGAAATACTGCTTTTTGTGACTTTTCGGGATCTTGATAGCGATGGAGCTTTTTGACAGATTGGGATTTTCCGCGCTGACTCTTCCGAACAAAGGACTTTCGGAAATCTGAACATGATAGCGGACTGCGTTAGAAACATCCCTCCATTTCAACTCGATCCGCATTTCATCGTCATTCAAAAATTCAAATAGCTGTCCTTTAGGAGGGGACAGCAAAGGTGGCGTGAAAGGCAATTTGACCTTTGTAGCAGTGTCATTTTTTTCAATTGTCAATTGCTCCAATGTGGTCAACTGGGTGGTGCGACCGGTTGTGTCCGTAACAACACCGATACCTTTTTCCACCGTGGTGATATGTTCGCCTGTCCTGTTATCGGCGCGAACGGTCCCGGTTGAACCTGGAGAGAGTTTAAACCGTGGAATCCTGGAAGTTGATACGGTAGGTGCAGAGGCGGATTTTTCCGCATTGATGTCGCTTTCCCCGTTTTCCACAACGGCCAGAGGAGCATTACTGTCTCGTTCGTCGCTGGCCATTTTTTTGCTGATCACCACAATGGAATCGGTTTGGATCGTGATTTCCGTGCCATCGTCA
>JBKKAT010000422.1:0-3422 GCA_046714535.1 Acidobacteriota bacterium
AAAACGCAAACTCTTGATAAGCATCAATCTTGCCGCAGAGTATAGCCGACGCCTCGAACGGTATGAATCAAGCTCCGGGCGCCCTTCTCTTCCAACTTTTTCCGCACATACCGGATGTACACATCAACGATATTCGTCATGCTGCTGAAGTTAAGATTCCAGACATGCTCTGAAATCATCGTCCTCGTAAGCACATAGCCAGCGTGACGCATCAAATATTCCAGCAAGGCAAATTCTCTAGGAGTCAGATCCAGGGGTTGTCCCGATACACTAACGATGTGCCGAACCGGATCAAGAAGCACATCTCCGATTCTTATCTCTGTTGCTCCTTGAGGAGCCTTGCGTCTCAGCAGGGCTCGCACACGGGCCGACAATTCGGAGAATACGAAAGGTTTAATAAAATAGTCGTCTGCCCCAAGATCCAATCCCTTCACTCTGTCTTCCACTGATGTTCTTGCAGTCAGTATCAAAAGTGGCACCAGTTTGTTTACGCTTCGAATCTTTTCAGTTAGAGAGAATCCATCCAGCTTAGGGAGCATGATATCGACGATCACAAGATCATACGGGTGGGCCAAAAATAATTGGAGCGCCGATTCGCCATCGGTCGCTACATCAACTGTGTAATATTCCTCTTCAAGACCTTTTTTGACAAACTTAGCCACCGATTTTTCATCTTCAACAAGCAAAATCCGCATCTATACAAGTATTCTAAATTTTTCGCGTCAGAACAATATACTCATAAAGCCTTCACATTATTAAAATTAAGTGAGCGGAAGATTAGAAAATTCTCATAATCCTGTCTTCCTATTGAAGTAGGAGTCGAGACAGGCTAAATTGGTCTGCGGAATGAAATCGTCCTCCATTGGCAACTCATCTATTGAATGGCCGGCTTTTGATCGCGGGCCAAAGCGAAAACTGTCAATGCCCCTTAAACCTTTTATCGTCTTCTCGATCGTCATGGCTCTTTTCCTGTGTCCGATTGCTTGTTCTGTTTCTGCCCTACCCGCGGATGACCCGGACGACTGCCATAAGAGTGATCAAGAGAACACGACATTAAAGGGTTGCTGTACAGGAAATGGTGTCATTGAAAAGCAGGGTACGCTGGCCAGGTTTTCCGTAGCCATTCTCACGCTTTCTCCGGAGATCACGGGGTCGACAACTTCGACCGATCCTGTAACGCCGATGATACCTTCTTTCAGTATGATCAAGCTACCTCCCCCGGTCATTCTTCGCATCTAATCTCTACATTATTCCATCTAATTGATCTAATTATTATTAGTTTTTTTAAGGATTGGAGGATTCATTATGAATTCAAGACGTCACTTTATGAAAGGCGCTCTTCTTACGGCAGGCGCATTCTTTTCCGGACTGCGGAGAGGAAATGCACAGCATGAAGCTCACCCGGAGGAGCATCAAAAAAATGAACCGAAAGCTTCTCGTACCAGAACTGGATATTTGCCGGTTGAGACTCCCGACGTACCGAAAATGCCCTGGAAAATGGAAGGAGGCGTAAAAGTTTTTCATATCACTGCAGAAGTTGTGAAAACTGAATTTATCCCTGGAAAAGTTGTTTACGCCTGGGGATACAACGGCTCAGTTCCGGGTCCAACTATTGAAGTTATAGAAGGAGACAAATGCCGCTTCATTCTTCACAACAAACTGCCCGAACCGACAACCATTCACTGGCATGGCTTTGAAATTCCAATCAAAATGGACGGAATGCCCGCCATCAGTCAACCGCTTGTAATGCCTGGTGAAACATTCACCTACGAATTCACCGTGCGGCAGAAAGGAACTTTTTTCTACCACTCTCATATGGCGATGCAAGAAATGATGGGGATGATCGGTCTCTTCATAATGCATCCGAAAAAGGAATTTCAACCGGCAGTTGATAAGGACTTCGGGATCATCGTTCAGGAATGGGCTCTGCTTCCAAATAATCCGATTCCGAACACTCTTTCTATGGAGTTCAACTGGTTGACTATGAATGGTAAAGCGGCGCCGGCAACGACGCCCATGATTGTCAAACTCGGTGACCGCGTGCGCATTCGGTTTGTAAATCTCGGCATGGATCATCATCCCATGCATTTGCACGGCCATACTTTCTACGTAACCGGCACAGAGGGCGGGCGTGTTCCACGTTCTGCTTGGACGCCTGCAAATACGGTGCTGGTCGGCGTAGCGCAAGCCCGCGATGTCGAATTTGATGCTGTGAATCCGGGAGATTGGATGGTTCACTGCCATCTACCGCATCACATGATGAACCAGATGGTTTCAATGGTTGGGCCGATGACACACATCGGGCATGGAATGCATTCCGGTATGGGTATGGAGGAAGGAATGGGGATGATTCGCGAAGGTTCGGCAACTGATGAAGGACTTGGACCAAGCTTCGGACGGGCGCTTGGTGTGGGTTCCACTTTTGAAGAAAACGTTGGCCATCTTGTTGGACAAAAACAAACGGATCACAGCCAGCATCAGATGGATAGTAAACAAATGGATCCTAAGAAAGTCCCCGGTTATCCACAAGACATGCATATGGTGATGGATGAGGCGGTTGAAAAGCCTGAAACTTACGGTCTTGCCAAAGGGTGGACGGGTGGAATGATGGGCATGATGTCTCTGGTCCGGGTTCTTGAACCTGGATTGTACGCAAAAGTCAAAGAGCTGCAGGCTCAGGGTAGAAAGAATCAAAAATCCCCAGAGCCACATAAGCACGGATAAGGAGGGCCAAAAATGACACGAGTAACAGTCACATTGTTCATTTTCATTCTCATTGCCGCATTTCAACCCGCCTTTTCTCAGCACCAGCACGAACAGACGGAACAGGAAAACGAACATCAAAACATGCAACATGAAGATGAGAAAAAGAAAGAGGAAAAACAACAAGAGCATCAACATCCCCCGGCGGACGAAGAAACAGAAGATGCCATGCAGCATGAAGGTCACGAAATGAAAACTGAGGAACAGCCGCAGGTGACAGAAGTAGAATTTAAAACAGGGATAACGCTTCAGCAGCTTGAACAGGTTGCCATTAAAAATAATCCGACCGTAGCTCAAGCGGAGGCTGCGCTTCGCGCCGCACGAGGACGACTGCAGCAATCCGGTTTGTATCCGAATCCTGTCGTAGGCTACATGGCGGAAGAACTCGCATTTCGAGATCCCGGCAGTACAAGCGAACACATGTTCTTTGTGGAACAGGAAATACTTCTTGGTGGAAAAATCGGCAAGGCGAAAAAGGTTTTTGGAAGCGAATTACGCCAGGCAGAAATTTTAAACGAGGCGCAAAAAACGATTCTTTTGAACGCAGTTCGCGCAGGCTATTATCAGGTTCTTGGATCGCAGTATCAGATAGAAGCGCGGCAACGGCTGGCCAAGCTGGCCCGCGAAGCAGTGCAAATTACATCGGAGCTGTTTAACGT
>JBKKAT010000423.1:0-2686 GCA_046714535.1 Acidobacteriota bacterium
CCAATGTACCAAGCGAATGTAGCTGATGCACTGCGACAGTTGGGCCGACCGGAGGAAGCAAAGGACCGGTACAGGCAAGCGGTTGAGGGATTCCAGGCCGATCTCAAAAAGAATCCAACAGACGACAAAACCCGCGCGAGTCTCGCAATGGCTCTCTCTGCAACGGGGCGGTGCAGCGAAGCACTCGCAGAAACGCGAGGTGTCCTGTCGCGCCATCCCGAAAGCCCCGAGTTGGCGGCTTATGCCGCCATCACCGTGAGCCGCTGCGCCGATCTGAACTGGGCCAAACAAATCGTGCTCAACTCCATCGCAGCCGATAATCTACTCATCATCCGCTTCGATCCCGATTTGAACTCTGTCCGTCAGTTACCCGAAGTAAAACAAGCTCTGGATCGCGTTGGCCGCTCTACGGCTTCGGAACTTCAATAATCGGATCGATGGTATGCGCGACGGTTCCATCTTCGTTGTAACAGGTGATTTTGTAGTTGTAGCAGGTGTCTTTAGTGGGAGTCACCGTTACCGGGCCTTTCAGTTTATCAACTTCCCCTGAGGCAGGTATCGAAACATCAAATACTTGCTCACTGTCAAAGGGAGATGTTCCTTCGCAATCTTTTTTTGCGGTAAATTCGAAGGTTGCTTTTGTATTGGCTTTTCCAATAATGTGCCAGTTCAGCGAGTCTCCTTTAGGTACCTTGTTTTTGTCTTTATTCCAGGGAAATAACGCGCCGCTATCGAATTTCCCCTTGTGGCAATCAAGATCTGCTTTCTCATCCTTGGCGTCTGCGGTGGTGGAGAATAAAAGACATCCTCCCATCACGACAATCGAAAACGCAATCGTTCTCAAAATGGACTTTTTCAAGTTTGCCTCCTTTGAATTCTCCTTACTGCCGAATATCCAGAACCGAATTCGGTTACTTTACCACGAAATTCGATGGAATAAGAGCGTTCTACTCTATACATGAGTGCGCAGTCCCGGCAGTGCTCGCTTCTAGAATGCAGCGACGAGCAGGTCAATGAAAAGCAAAAGAAGGTGAAAACGAAATATCCAATAGACCAGGCGTTGAAGGCGGTTAAACTCTTCTCGCAAAACGTTATCCGGCTGGATCAGATCCTGAACACCGATTGGTTGTTTCACCAGGTGTAGTTTGGTGAAGATCCAGAATCGCTGGTAAAGATTCAATACAACCAGAATTCCGGTTAGAGCGAGCGCGGGAAATTTGGACGCCACCGCAAATAGTATGGTTGCCGTTAAAAGGAGGATCACGGCAAGCGTGTGATGGCGTTTCAGAGACTCGTTCGAAATGCGAGTCACCGTAGAACGGTCCTGAACGCGCGCCATCAAAATTGGAATTACCAGAATCTGAAGCGTAAGCGCGCTGCCAAAAACAATTCCCACCAACGTATAGGCAAGCGCAAAAGTCATTACTTGCCTTTGAACCGGGGACTTCTTTTTTCCAAAAAAGCGCTGGTTCCTTCTTCCTTATCTTCGGATTCAAATAGAATTCCTTGAGCAAAAGATTCCAGAGCCATCGCGGCTTCTGTGGACATCTGAGTGATCAGATTTAAAGAACGCTTCGCCAGGCGTATGGCCAGCGGACCTCGTGAAAGAATTTTTTGCGCGATCTGTTCCGCTGTTTTGAGAAGTTCGCCTTGCGGTACGACGCGGGAAACGAGGCCCACCTGTAAAGCGCGTTGCGCATCCATCGCTTCTCCGGTCAGAATCAACTCTTTTGTGATGCCCACTCCGACCACTCGAGACATGCGATACATTCCACCGGCTCCGGGTATGATGCCGAGAGATGCTTCGGGCAAACCGAATTTTGCATTTTCACTGCAAACGCGGATGTCGCAGGACAAAGCCAGTTCACATCCACCGCCTAACGCCAGACCGTTGACTGCGGCGATCACTGGCTTTTCACAATCTTCAATCGCCTTAAACAGGCGCGAATTAATGCCTTTCAATGCATCTAACTTGTTGCGGGAACGGATGTCGCGGATATCTGCTCCTGACACAAATACTTTTTCTCCCGATCCGGTGATCACAGCAACGGCTGCGTCCTCCAATCCCTGGACTTCGGTAATCACCGAATGCAATTCGTTTACCGTTTGAAGATCGAGAGCGTTTCTGACTTCCGGGCGATCGATCGTGATCCATGCAATTTTGTCCCGCATCTCATACTTCACATTTTTCAGTTCGATCATGATTTGTTCTCCGGATAGTCATATACACCCTTGCCGGTTTTTCTGCCCAGTCGTCCTGCTTTTACATATTTGACCAGAAGCGGACAGGGCCGGTATTTTTCGCCAAGAGTCTGGTGCAAGTGAGTCAGGATGCTTAAACGCGTATCCAGTCCGACAAGATCGACAAGTTCAAAAGGCCCCATCGGATGATTTAATCCGAGTTTCAGCGCTTTATCGATATCTTCGGCGCTGGCGATTCCTTCCTGAAGCATGTAGAAGGCTTCATTGCCGATTAATGCATTGATTCGGCTTGTTACGAAACCGGGAGATTCCTGTACGGAAACGGTTTCTTTGCCCATTCGCTTTGCCACTTCGTCAGTGATTCGGTAAGTTTCGTCATTCGTTTCCAGGCCGCGGATGATCTCAACAAGCTTCATTTTGTGAACGGGATTGAAAAAATGCATGCCAATAAACTTTTGGGGCCGCGATGTGGCGGCGGCCATTT
>JBKKAT010000424.1:0-7849 GCA_046714535.1 Acidobacteriota bacterium
TAGATCTCGATCCGCATTGTATATTGCTCGGGTGTGTTTAACCAACCTGCAGCTTCAGCACGCCAGGGGCCGGCCGCCGGTATATCCAGGGTCGCGCCTTCACGAGCTTCTTGAGATAGCGCCTGAATGTCCTGGGAAGCGAGAGTTGCAGTTGTGCTGTCCCCACGATATACAAACAGATCGATGTCGTTCAGCAACACCAACCACGTCAGTCTTATGTCAAGAAAGACTGCTCCGGAATCCACGTTGAAAGTATGGCTCTTTACGGAAATGTCGTTGTAGGTAGCCGCTGCAGGTTCAATAATTCCAGTGAAAGTATGTTCGGTGATATAAACATCTGTTTCTTTGCCATTCGGTAGTTTGTGCTTTTTGACACGTTTGATGCTTGCTGCGCGAACAGTGGCAGCATACGCATCAACATACCCGGCCCCGGCGGTGTACACAGAATAACCAGGCATCGGCTTTGCGGTATCCATAAGAACGCGTTTTATCGCGTCCGGTGGCAGCGTTGAATTTGCATCAAGCATCAAAGCGACCACTCCTGCAACGTGTGGCGTTGCCATTGAGGTGCCGCTGTTGCTGACGTAATATACTCCATCGGCATGGTGCGTGGTTGCGGCCGCGCTGACAATATCTACGCCGGGGGCCGTAATACTTGGACGGTAGAGTGAATCTCCATAAACTCCACGCGAGGAAAAATCAGCAAGCGTTTTTCCATCTTTGTTTCCTGCTGCTACGCCAATCACCCAGGGTGCTACGCTGTATGGATTGAGTGTGTTACTCCCGGGTCCCGAATTGCCCGCCGCGAACAAGACCACCATCCCGGCATTGACCGCCGCTTTGCTCGCAACATTGATCGGATTTTCCGGATCGAATGCACCGCTTGTTCCCCAACTATTGGTGATCGCGCGAATCTGGTATTCCTGTTGATGATCCATCACCCAATCGAACGCGGAAAGCGCTGTGAAGATAAATAGAACGTCGCCGGCTCCGATCCCAATCAACTGTGCGCCGGGAGCCACTCCTTTGTATCCCTCAGCGGTTGCGATTCCATAGCCGGCCACAGTCGCGGATACGTGCGTACCATGACCACTTGTGAGATCGGTGTTTTGTTGATCTTCTAAAATGACATTGACTCCAGGCGCCGTGTCATCTTCGCCGATGATTTTTATGTTCTGCACAACTTTGGCGCCATACGGTAAATCAGGATGCGTGGCATCTATGCCGCTATCTATTACTGCGACGCGCACACCGGTTCCATCATAACCCAGCTCATTCCACACGCGCGGCGCGCCGATCAAAGGAACGCTCTCATTCAGGTAGTACTCCAATTGCTGATCCAGATATAGCGACCGCAAACCGGGAAGGGTTTTGAGTGTTTGTACTTGCGAAGGAGTAGCAATGAGAAGTGCCATCGGGAGCCTTCGCAGTACCTCACCTTTTTTTACGGTGCGGAGCAGCGCCGCCGCTCCTGCGTTATCGATAGATGACTCAAACGTCGCCACGACGCGAAGCGTGTCCGTAAACTTTGCGGTACTCAAAGCTTGTGTGAGTTTCGGATCCATCTTTACCGCTGCCTGAGCAGAGGAATTGCAAAGGAAGATGGCCGCGAACAACAAAATTAAGGGGATGAAAAATTTCCGTTTCATAATATTCTCCTGGTAAAAGCGTTCTCTTCACTGCAACAATATTGACGTATGGAAAACAGATCAATGAGGGAAACACCCTAAAAATGGCGGGCTAAACACCTTTTTTTTTGGGAGACATCAGTGAATTCTGAAGCAAAGTTTTTTGGCGAAAAAAAGCCAGCCCGAAGCCTGGCTTCTTCCCCACCATCCTCACGTAACGCAAAATTAGTTGTAAGCAACGACGTCTGCCTTCGATCCGATATATACTAGAATCAACTTCAAGGGGGCGTCATGACAGATGGAATTCGTAGACCGAATCCGGCAATAAACACAACCTCGGACTCTGAGCAAGAGTTACAGGCCAAGGCAAATGAAATTCAACATAAGCTTGATCTTAAAGACAAGATCAATGATCTCAAAGAGCTCGCGAGAAACACTGATACGGAATTAAAAGAACTCTTGAATCAATCGGAGTTGCAGGAGCTCAAATCGACAAAGCTCAAATCCACCGAAGGACCATCACTCGGATCCACACACGTGCGGGATTCCTATGAAACCACAAGGCCGCTGCTCAACCCGAACGCGAAAACACCCCCTTCTGACGTTTCCGACGTTCCCGTAAAAGTGGACGCAGGAGCAACCGATCTGTTGAATCAACAGAAGCTCTCAACGCATTTGGGAACACCGCTCTTTAAAAAAACACAGGTCTCAGACGCTAAAATGGATCAACTTTCCGCTCCGATCAGCAATCAAACTTCCAATGTAAAGGACTTGAGGACTGCGCCGTTGTCAAATCGAGCCCAATTACTCCCAGGCATCCAATCAGCACTGGGGAATGTCATTCAGGACGCGATCAGCGGACTTCCCTCAAATTTGAAGAAACCCATTTCGCAACTGATTGGATCGCTGAGCGAAATCCAGGCAACCGAGACGAAAATCGCATCCGAGAAAGATGCTGCTTCCGTTAATTTCGTTACTTCGGTCGCTTCAGCAGCAGTTGCTTTGACCGGTGCGACAACTCCATCTACTTCTGCGCTCAACGGTTTTGTAAATGCAGCTTTGAAAGCGGGATCGCAAAGTTCGGCAGGTATTCTCAGCGAAAGCATGCAAAAAATTCGCGACCTGATCGATTCGAACAACGCCGAGAAAAAAGCGGAGGCAATAGAAAAACGGAAAATTTATACAGAAATCAGCGATGTTGTTAATCCTGTAGTTGCGACCGTTATAACTGTTGTTGCAGTCGTTGTGGCGACTTTTACATTTGGAGCTACCACGACAGCCGCCCAAATCATCCCTGTTCTTGACAAACCGGAGATCGTATCTAACGTTGCCGCTCAACAATTGGCAGAGCTGAGAAAAAAACTGGAAGAGTTGTTGAACTCATAAACTGTTGTCTGAATACGCCCACCGGGATTTGTAGGACCGTGCACAAAAACGTAAAATTGTCATAATCATAAACAAGGAGAATTTTTTCGCAGTGAAAGAGTACGCCGAACGGAACCGGCAGCACATGAAATTCTTCGCTCAGTCCGACAAGCCGGTCAATCAAAAACAGCACCATTTATACCGTTCGGCCGGGAGAAACACTAACTGCAGCAATCTCCGAATGTCAGAAGATCATTCGTAAATACCCTTACGAACCCGTTTAAACTGGACCGTCTAACGATGGGGATGTTCGGCGGGATACTTCACTTGAGGCGAGTTGCACGCTTCGATGCTCTCAGCGTTTATCTCTGCCGAACAACGAGAGTTGTTCAGAGACTGTCAGCTTCTCGGGGTCTGTGCTTATTTTTTGCGAAAGTTCCGGAAGGAGATCAAAGTTAAAATCTTGAACATCAGAATCGCCAAAAGGAATACCTCCCTTTTCTATGAGGGCGTTGTTTCCTTTGGGTGCTTCAGCACAGTTTCGAACGAACAGCGGAGCATACCCCTTACGCAGATTTTCTGTAGCTCCAGCCCATGTGCCTCCCGATTCCAGATCGGAAGAAACCACGAAGGCATAATCTGCAAGTGCATAAACCACTTTATTCCGCGCCATCGCATTCGCAACTTGAAACCCGACCGCCGGATGGAACTGCGAAAGGAGTAAAAGCCGCTTCTGTAAAATTGCTTCCCGCGCAAATGGATCACGGATCTTCTTAATGAGAGCATCACTCAGCACACCAATGCTGGTTCCACCATGATCGAGTGCGGTTTTCATTGAGATAACGTCAACGCCTTTGGCTCCACCCGAAACAACGCAAACTCCATTCTCGGCACATCGGCGTGCCAGGGCAGCAGTAAAGTTTTCGCCGGGCTGATCTACAGCTCTGGAACCAACGATTGCTACACTTTTTCCTGATGTAAGCTCCAGATCACCCGAATAAAAGATTACAGGCGGAGCGTGAGATTTTAATTTGTCTTTCAGTCTGACCGGATACGAAGCTTCCGTTGTAGTGATCAAACGGATGCCCTGACTTCGAAGATTCTCGATCGCAAATCCCGCTGCAGCTGCGCGTTCGAGCAACAGCGATATCCGTTTTGCCTCGTCCGATGTTATTCCGAGCCCTTCTTCCAGATTGGATGCTGTAATTCCAAGCAACGCGCCCGGAGACCTCCAATTTGATTCGCAAATTTTGGCAGACAGTATGTTCCACTCAGCTATCGAGTAAGGAGAAAGGGAGTCACCCGGAACGTTCGTCAAGTGTGAACAGAGTAAAAGAACGGCAAGCGAATCGTCGCTCAATCCTGCGGCCTTCATGCTGTCCATGTCACTCCAGTGTAATGCGGTCGTTCGCCTTTGCCAAGGCAAACGGATACACAGGTCCGCCACCTTTGTTGGAAATCAAGTAGCCCGTCACAGTAAATGTCCACCGCGAATCAACAATGTCATCCACCAGCAAACAGGGACCTTCCGGAACGGCTTTCCGAACAACAAAGGCGGACATGACATTTGCAGCTTGCTGAGAACTATTCGCCATTCTTTTTTGAGGCAGCGTGTTTCTGACTTTCTGCAAAACAGAATACAAAGGTAGCCCGAGCGATGTCGCCAGTCGGCCGGCAAATTCTTCTACAAGAGAATGAGATCCTTCAAAGGCGGGAACAAAAGACACATATCGCGGGAACGGCCAGGGATTCCAGGTTGTGCGAATCAACGAAGCAGACGCATGGACAAGTTCCTCACTAAACCGCCCCTCAGAATATTTGCCAATGCGGACTTCGCGTCCCCACCCAGCATCACCATAGATGCAGAGCGCGCGGCCTTCGCGATTCTGCAAGTGTTTCGGGATCATTCGTTTGTCACCAATTTTTACAGTATCATCGGGCCACTGACGACGTGGTTCAATCACTTGAAAATCGCCTTGCAGAAACCGCACGGCATCATGAATGAACGCAGGATCGCTCACTGTACTTGATAAGGCTGGGGATGCACAATTTGCACAGCGGCCACGTGGCTGTGCCTGCGCGTCCGATAGTTCACGTGCCAAAAATAGCATCAGGCAGTCTTTCGTCTGCACGTACTCTCGCATTTTTTGAAGTTCCAATAAGCGTGTCTGCGTTACCGCTTCATAACGCGCTCTATCAGGGCGCCAGGGATTTGCCGTGCGATGGTATTCAGATCCACTTCGCGCGACCACTCCCTCTATGGACAACAGTTTCAAAGCCTTTTCCAGCATGGAGTAGCTGCAATTCACATGTGACTGCAGTGCGCGAGTTGTCATTCCATCCGAACCACCCAGGGTTTTGACAATGCCTTCCATCACTTCAGGAGCAGGGAATGCAGTGTTGATGAAGTATTCTTGAATATCATCATCTTCCTTTCCGGCCAACAAAATACCCGCAGCACTCTTCACAGCGCGTCCGGCACGGCCGACTTGCTGGTAATACGCCACGACGCTCCCCGGTCTTTGAAAATGAATAACAAAGTACAAATCCGGTTTATCAAATCCCATACCTAGCGCCACGGTTGCTGAAAGTGCCTTCACTTCGTTGTTTATCAATGCTTCTTCACACGCAACTCGCTCCTCCGGATTCATATCGGCGTTGTAAGGACGAACGTCCAAACCTCTGTGCTGCAAAAAAGCAGCGACACGGTAACTATCTGCAACTGTCAGGCTATAAATGATCCCACTTCCAGGTAATTTCGGGAGATTCTCAGCAAGCCAGGCTAAACGTTCGGCTTGATCCTGCAGCACGATCACGCGAAGCCGCAAGCTCTCGCGCATCAGTGAGCCTCGAATAATCTTAAGATTGGAACCAAACTGATCAGCTACATCACGCACGACGCGATCATTTGCAGTCGCTGTTACTCCCGCAACGCGTACATTGCCCGGTAAATTTTGCACGATTCGAACGATCCGGCGGTAATCAGGACGGAAGTCGTGACCCCAATCCGAAATGCAATGCACTTCATCAACGACAAACAGGCCGATTCTTTGCTGCATCGCCGGAAGTACTCGATCCAGAAATCTTTCGTTGTTCAAACGCTCCGGTGAAATCAGCAAGATATCAACTTCGTTCCGTTGGAGCTTCCCTTCTACTACATCCCACTCCTCCGTATTTGCGCTGTTGATGGTAGCGGCACGCACGCCAATTCTTGTTGCCATTTGTATCTGGTTTCGCATCAGCGCCAGCAAAGGACTAATCAACAGAGCCGGGCCTTTCCCCTGATCACGCAGCAACCTTGTCGCAAGAAAATAGACGATACTTTTCCCCCACCCTGTGCGTTGAACAATTAATAGCCGGCCGGTCTTCTCAACAAGTGCTGAGATGCATTCCCATTGCCCTTCGCGAAATTGAACATTTTCGCCGAGCATGGTCCGTAAGTAGGTCAGAGCGTTCGTAAATAATTTAGTTGGCGGGTCTTGCTTGTGGTTCATGCCGGACTCTCAAGTCCTGGTCCAAAAGATCATTCGAACGGATCGAGGACATCCATTCCTGCCGTGAGGAAGTCACGCTTATTTCGGGTAACCATCACAAGATCATGGATCAGAGCCGTTGCAGCAATCATGCTGTCTTTCACCGGCATAGAATGCCCTGCTCTGCGAAGGTCGGCGATTAATTGAGCCCAACGAAGACCTGTTTCCTTTTCCCAGGGTAAACAAAAAAGTTTTGAAGCGCCTTTCGCAAACCATTCCTCCATTCGCGAACGGCGTCTACCTGCCGGCATAAGGAGGATCCCGAACCGAAGCTCCCCCAGGATGATGGGATCGATTGCAATCTCTCGTTCATTCCTTTTCAGCCATTCAATCACTGCAGGAATCGGAGCCGGGCGGGTAGCTTCACTCAAAACGTTTGCATCCACGAGATACATCATAAAGTGTCCGTGGACTCGGAATCGATTGGCACAAAGAAACCTTTCTCCGGACAGGCGAGCAGCCAGTCGACGATCCCCTCATTGCGTCTTTTCGTCTTTCGCTTGAGCAAGTATTTTCCGCGCTCAACCCGTTCTATCTCGAATTCCTGCCCCGCTTCAATTTCGTCCTGTTCACGAATTTCCGCCGGCAAAACAATTTGTCCTTTGGTAGAAATTTTTGTTGTCATAAAAGTAAGATAGCATCTTACCACACACGGTTCAAGCAGGGTGGCCCAGATTGAGATTCATGACTTCAGCTGCACTGATCGCAACCATCAAAGGGATTGGTGTTGCCATCATCGCATTGTTCGACCGGCTTAAAGAAGTCGCAAATTCCAACCAAAGCAACTACCATACACTTTTTCGCAACTGCGGTTGCTTCACAACAAGGTTTTCGTTCAGTTCATCGACAGCGATCGACTGCTTCATCGGTGGCACGTCAATTGCTAAAAACTGTAAATCCGGAGGTCACGAAATGGATCGAGCTAGATCTTTTGCTTTGTTCTTCATATTCTTTTTCGTACTTTCACTGGGCTCCTTAGAAGCAACCATATTACGCATTGACTATTGCGGAACTCAGTACACGAAGGACCAACCCATTCCAATATTAAAATTTCAAGAAACTGGCGCGATTGTAACTGTTCGGGGGGACCTGGTTGATACGGCTACGGGGATTCTCGCCCCTCCGGGGATTACGATCACTATCCAGTCGCGGACCGGAGGCGGCGGTACGAACACTTCCCTGGTGTTGAATGTTAAACCGGGCCCCAGCGCTGCCGTTGGCGATCATAACGTCCGGCTGAATTACGCAATCGAAGTGGGACAACCGGATGTGTTTAAAATCAGAATAAAGGACGTCCGGATTACTTCGATTAGCAAAGTCCCT
>JBKKAT010000425.1:0-2886 GCA_046714535.1 Acidobacteriota bacterium
TGCGCGGATGGAGGAGCCCAAAAGCGATTCCGGCGCCACTCAATTGAGCACAAAGAGTATGACTACGCCAGGATTGGCGATGGG
The DNA here is from genome assembly GCA_046714535.1 of Acidobacteriota bacterium. GTDB lineage: Bacteria > Acidobacteriota > HRBIN11 > JAKEFK01 > JAKEFK01 > JAKEFK01. Next base: position 85 of record JBKKAT010000425.1, read on the forward strand.
CACCGTTCCCTACATGAGTCCCGAACAGGTTCTCGGCAAACCGGTCGATTCGCGGAGCGATCTGTTTTCATTCGGCGTGATTCTCTATCAAATGCTGACGCGCCGTTTGCCATTTTCGGGCAATGTCACTCCGGAGCTGGTGGATTCGATTTTACACAAGCAGCCGGAACCACTGTCGCGATTCAATTACGAAGTTCCACCGGAGTTGGAACGAATTATTCGCAAATGTCTGGAGAAAAACGTTGAAGATCGCTATCAATCTGCGAAAGAACTACTCATCGATCTCCGTTCACTGAAACGGGACAGTCAGTCGGGAATCACCACGGCCCCCAAAAGAAAAAAAAGGTTGTTTTCCACACAAACGTGGATCGTCTTTCTTCTGACTCTGTTGATCGCTGCTGCTGTCCTTCTTTGGCCCCGCGGAGAAGCGTTACATTCCATTGCCGTACTTCCTTTCGACAATATTAGTAAGAAACCGGAAGTGGATTATTTGTCGGAGGGTATTCCGGAAGGTCTCATTAATAGCCTTTCGAAGGTTCCCGAGCTCGTTGTGATCTCCAGAACCTCTTCCTTTGTCTATAAAGACGCTGCACCGAACTTAAGCAAAATCGCCGACGATTTGAACGTACGCACAGTGTTAACGGGCCGCATTACACAACAAGGCGATCAACTAACTGTCAGCGTGGAGTTGATCGATACAAAAGACAATCGCCAGCTCTGGGGAGAAAAATACAACCGACGCATGGCGGATCTTCTCCGGGTTCAAGAGGAAATTACGGAAACGATTGTCGATAATCTGCGCGTTACACTGACTGGAGAAGAGAAACAACAAGTCACTCGAAGGTATACCCAGGATTCGGAAGCATATCAATTATATTTACAGGGCCGTTATCAGTGGAACAAAGCCACGGAGGAAGGCAACAGGAAAGCGATCGATTATTTCCAACAAGCAATTGTTAGAGATCCTTCCTTTGCGCTGGCCTACGCTGGTTTGGCCGATGCATACGGACTTGTACCTGGGGATGCGAATATCCGGCCAAAGGACGCTGTGCCAAAAGCCTTAAATGCGGCAAAAAAAGCTCTGGAGTTGGATGAATCTCTTGCTGAGGCGCGGACTGTGGAAGGAGTGGTTGCCTATATCTACGAATATGACTTCAAGAAAGGGGAAGAGAAGTTCAAACAAGCAATCGCTACGAATCCGAATTATGCAATCGCGCATCATCAGTATGCATGGCTCTTAACAATGCGAGGGCGTTTTTCCGAAGCGTCGGACGAATTTGAGAAATCCCGGCAATTGGACCCATTGTCGCCCATCATCACACTGGATGCGAATATCCCTTACCTTTTTTCCGGCCGGTTGGACCAGGCTTTGCAACACGTGAAGAAAGCACAGGAGTTGGATCCGAATTTCTGGGTCGCCTACTACGTTTACGGAATTATTTATAGTCTGAAAGGCGATTACGGAGCTGCTCAAGCGTCCTTACAACGCGCCATTCAACTGGAAAGAACACCCATGCCCATGGGCCTTCTTGGATATACTTATGCGAAACTCGGGCAGATTGAAAACGCGGAAAAATTGCTGGAAGAATTGGAATCTCTTTCGCAGATTCGATATGTGTCTCCGTTCAGCCGCACTTTAATCTACGTTGGTCTCAATCGTAAGAAGCAGGCTATAGGCATGCTGCAAAGAGCGTACGAGGAACGGGATCTGTGGATCATCTTCCTGAAGGTTGATCCGCTCTTGGACCCGCTCCGTTCCGAACCTGAATTTCAGGAGTTATATCGCCGTATCAAATTCGAATAAGTACTCGCACCTAAACTTTTCCGAACCTATATTTCCAGCATGATTCCTCAAAGACCGCTGGGCAGGACAGGTGTAATGGTTTCCTGTCTTGGTCTGGGTGGCTATCATCTCGGCGACGTCAAATCAAAACGGGAAGCGATTCGCATCGTGCACGAAGCACTGGATCATGGCGTTACCTTTATGGATAACGCCTGGGAATATCATGATGGACTCTCCGAACAAATCATGGGGGAAGCATTGAAAGGCCGCAGAGCCAATGTTTTCTTGATGACAAAAGTCTGCACGCATGGTCGTGACAAGAAAGTCGCACTCAAACAACTCGAACAATCCTTACGAAGATTGAAAACCGATTATCTCGATCTCTGGCAGGTTCACGAAATTATTTATGATAACGATCCGGATCTTCACTTCTCACCCGGAAACGTGATTGAGGCATTGGACGAAGCAAAGCGGCAGGGCAAAATTCGCTTCACAGGATTTACCGGTCATAAGGATCCGGAAATCCATCTCAAAATGATGTCGTACAACTATCCGTTTGATACTTGTCAATTGCCTTTGAACTGTTTTGACGCTAGTTTCCGCAGCTTTGAACAACGTGTGTTACCGGAATTGATGGCTCGCAGCATTGCTGCCATCGGAATGAAGAGTCTGGGTGGAGATGGTGATGCTGTAAAACGTCGTGCAGTCAGCGTTACGGATGCTGTTCAATACGCAATGAGCTTGCCGGTTGCAACGACAATCAGTGGAATCGATTCGTTGAGAATTCTGCGACAAAATCTGCGGATTGCAAAAGATTTTCAACCGTTGAGTGCAGCCGAAATGAACCGTATCAGACAGCATTGTTTGGAGCTCGCTGCTGATGGAAGATTCGAGCTTTACAAAACCTCCAAAGCTCACGATGGGCCGCCCGGCCGTAAACAACATGGATTCAGCTCGCCGGAAGATTTGCGCTTGTAGGTTTGTACCGCTGGCTTCCAGCGGCTATAGCAGGCCGGAGG
>JBKKAT010000426.1:0-4193 GCA_046714535.1 Acidobacteriota bacterium
TGGGGTGCAGGAGACAGCTACACAGGTCCCGGCGGTACCTGGTACACGCGAGGCCAGTAGCAAAGTATGGACCGCAGGCGTCCTCGCCTGCATTATGGGCCGCAGGCGTCACGCCTGCAGTTAGTTCCTCATAAGTCTGGAAGTTTGCCATACGCCTAATAATTTTTATTAAACGGCGAGTTGAGCCATTTCGAACGGGATTTCGGCGTCCGTTCCTTTTCTTCAGCGCCAAGAGCTTTCCAGCGGCGAACCGTCCGTTGTAAAACCGGGGGCCATCTGCCTTCCTTTAATGGTAACCATTCGATCGCCTGATGCGGCCCCTGAACCTTTGGATCCGGCCCGCGCGATTCCAATAGAGCTGTAGGAACAAAAACAAGCTGTAATTTTTTGAACAGGACATGCATCTGCCCCAGGCGGTTGATTAGAATTGTATTCAACCGCGCTTGCACGGCGCTGGAAGTAAGGTACGGAATAATCTGCGGAAAAAGCAAAGGAATCAATTCACTCGAAACCACAGGGGGCACCAGAAAATCGTTTTTTGATGTCATTTCGTGAAGAGTCGATTGACTTGCTGTTTCTTTTACCCCACTGAGATGAGAACCGAACTCAAAAGACCACTGATCGTATTTGGCTACCGGCCAACAATCGAATGCCGGTATATATAACTGTCTTTGTTCCGGGGACTCCTTCACCGCGGGCAACAGCACTTTCATCAAGCTCGCAAGATCGTCATACTTTTTCTTTTCGAAAAGCATGGAAAGTTCCACACGCCAGAATGGCAGCCAAACTTTCGGCCCTCGACGGTTTGCCCAGGGCAAACTTTCAGGAGATAGCGTCTCGTAGGGAATTAACTGAAGGCCCTCACCTTTCACTTCCAGCAATCGCGTGCAGTTGTCGCATATCTGATAGATGCCTTTTTTGAGCTTTACGTCCCAACCACAGTTTGGACACCGAAAAGGAATCACTTGCACGTTGCACATCCGCACGGAGTGCAAATCCAGTTTCTTCCAACCGCCGCGCGTGAGCCTGGTCACTTCCTCTGCGCTTGGTGTCCCCGCGATGGTCCCGAATTGACCATCTATCAAAAACCACTGAGCTCCCTGCGGTGTTTGAGCCTGCAAAAAATAATAAGGCCGGTAAACCCACCACCGGTGCGATTCGATAGCCTTCCCCTGGAAACAGATCGGCTGAATCTCCGATTCAAAAATTTTTCTTTGGCTCGTCCATTGTTTTGTGAGTTTTTCGATTTCCTTCGTCATGGAACCTGTGGCGAGAAACGAACCATTCCATTTTCCCGAAGAAAGCGGTTTCAGCCGCTGCTTCGAGATCTGCAATCCTCTGTCCCGAAAATTCCATTCGGACGTGTAACCGGGCAAAATTTCTTCGGACGAGAAAAACAGAGACCGATAGACTTTATGATCACCTGTGATCCGTCCCAATACATGGAAGCTAAGAAGACTACAAATCAATTGATAAGGAACATACACAGGAAAAGATTTTATGATTTGAAACAGATGGATTCGTTCCCGTTTGATTTCATAAACATCCGTATCGGAAAATCCTGATCCAAGATCAAAATAGATGTCCGGTTCATAATCACTTTTCGCCGCCCTCATATTGCCTCTGCGACGGCTAGCCTCCCGCATGGCGTCATACATTGCCAGAACTTCAATCAAGTCGGCTTCTTTGTGAATGGTCGTTTCTGCAACCAGATAATCCGGTTCCCCTTCCGGATAGGGCCAGTAAAGAATAGATGCGCAGTATGTACACTGGTTCAGTGTCTGCAACAGATTCCATTGAGATGCCCCACCACAGTGCGGACATGAAATTTCTACCTGTGGCTGATCACTCGCTGGTGTGGCTTTGGGTTTCATCGATCAAGTTCCAAACCGAAACCGAATAAAGCATGCAGGGCAATATTGGGGGCACTGATTTCGCTTCCATTGATCGAAAAATGCGCGCGTCCCGCCGTGAGCTTCCCTTCCGCGCTGAAAAAAAATCTGTTGGAAATGGGAAACTTCCTTTGCATGGATATTTGGAACGCCGGACCGGTTAACTTGTAACCCGGCTCAAAAAAGTCCTCCCGAATTCGAATTTCAGGATGCCCCAGTACCGCCCCTCCACCAATACGAATCTCGAAGTTGCCGATGGGCCGCGCGTAATTCACAAGGATAAGATTGTAACCATGCGAAACCGAAAAGGACTGAATCTCCCCGGACGGATTCTGCAGATAAATCTTCTGGTGAATCAATTCCACATCCCACGAGCGATGACCTGCCCGGACCGAATAATAAAGCGGTCCTTCAAAGGACCTGGTTTCGTAATCGGCTTCAATCGTCCGGGCATCGATTGTCAGGTCAGTCGAAAAATTATGAACAAAGCCAACCGCCCCTTCGACAAACCAATCTGCGTTCGCGACCCGGCACGCGAATAGAACAACAATGAATATCGTGCTCCCTCTGATCATCTTAATCGTTAATCGTAATCTTGATCGTGATTCGTCATCGTTCATCATTCTTCGTACTTGTAAGCTTTTCGATTGCGATAAGAATTACGGTTAAGATCATGAATACGATTACGATCCGATTGCTACTAGATATACTATACGATCATGTTCAATCGACTCTTTTATTTTCTCTGTTGTATGCTCCCTTCTGCCGCCCTGGCTGCATCTCAACCCGATGTTGTGATGATCACGATCGATACCTTACGGGCCGATCGTGTGGGCTGCTACGGATATTCTAAGGCGGAAACTCCCGCAATGGATCGTTTGGCAAAAGAAGGAATTCAGTTCAACAATGCCGTCTCCCATGTACCTCTAACACGCCCTTCCCATACGAGTATGTTCACAGGTCTTTACCCGTTCGAGCACAACATTCACGATAATGTTGCCCCGTCTCTCGACCCTAAAATTCCGGTACTGGCGGAACTTTTGCGCAATGGCGGGTACACGACCGGAGCCTTTGTCGCATCCTTCGTTGTGAACTCACAATCCGGATTGCACCGCGGATTTGACGTTTTTGCGGACAAGTTTGATGCACAAAAACAACCGTCTCAATTTGCGCTCAATTTAGAAAAACGAGGCAGCCAGATTTACGATGAATTTGCCGAATGGCAAACTCGCGCAAAATCAAAACCATATTTCGCATGGATCCATCTGTACGATCCGCACTATCCTTACGAGCCGCCCGCTCCTTACTCAAAACGTTTTCCGGAACGCCCCTACGATGGAGAGGTCGCCTACTCCGATCACATTGTGTCAAGAATTCTCACACTGCTTCGCCCCAACACATTGCTGATTGTCACATCGGACCACGGCGAAAGTCTCGGGGATCATGGTGAAAATGCGCATTCCTTTTTCATTTATGATTCAACTTTACGCGTTCCACTTCTGATTCGATGGCCCGGTAAGTTGCCCGCATCGAAACAGATACAATTCCAGACAAGACTCATCGACCTCTTTCCCACGGTTCTGGATTTGCTCGAACTTCCCGTCCCCAAAAAGATTTCGGGGATTTCGCTGAAACCTTGGCTTTCCACAAATGCACTTCCGGATCCTGATCTCTTTTCCTACTGCGAAACGTTTACGCCCTGGCTGCATTTTGGATGGAGCCGTCTTCTGGGAATTCGCTCGTCGAAATGGAAATACATCGAAGCACCCCGCGCTGAATTATACGATTTACAACGGGATCCTTCGGAGATGCGAAATCTTTACAGCAAAGAAGCCACGCCCGTGCGGGAACTTCGAAAACAGCTTCACGATTCCGGAGCTCTCAAGACAACGGCCTCCACCGGATCCATGCAAGATTTGGATCCGGAAACGTTGGAGAAACTGGCCAGCCTCGGCTACGCAGGCGTTCCTTCCACGAAACAGGCCGAAAGTGGAACCGGCGAGGACCCGAAGGACAAGATCGCCGATTTCCGGTTGTTCAATCAAGTGATCCGGGAAGGGATCGAAGCTTTTCAAAAAGAACGTTATACGGTTGCCGCTGAAAAGTTCGAATTGCTGCGCAAACGAAACATTCCGAGCTTTGAAGTTCACTACTATCTGGGACGTTCTTATCTACGACTAAAATCGTACGACAAAGCTCGTACGGAACTGGAACTGGCGCTCCAAAAACTCCCTCATTTTCTTTCTGCGTACAAGGATTTATCGGAAGCTGTCTCTTACACATCTCCGAGCCCACGAGACA
>JBKKAT010000427.1:0-7439 GCA_046714535.1 Acidobacteriota bacterium
GTCCACTGTTAATCGCCACGTTTGCGTGGAATTACAAAATCGGGAAATTAGAGCCCTTTACATACCACGCCTTCAATCTGGTCTGTCATTATCTGGCGCTGGTGCTCTTCTATTTCCTCATGAAAAAACAATCGCAGAACGGTTTCTTTGCGGCTGTTGCAGCCTTCGCGATGGCCGTTCATCCATTGAATACAGAAGCCGTCACGTATATTTCGAGCCGAACGATTTTGCTTTGCGCTGTTTTTTATTTTGCTTCGCTGCTTTTTATCGATTCGTATTTCAGAAAAGGAAAATTGTTATCGCTCATATTTTTTTTACTGTTCTTCCTGCTTGCGCTTCTTACAAAAGAAGATGGAGTTCTCATTCCTTTTGCGGCGCTGCTCTACAATGCGCTGTTTTTTGGGAAAGATTCGGTTCGCAAATACAGATTCTTTCACCTGGGTACACTGGCGTTTGTGTTTCTGGCCGGTGCATTTCGAATTTACGCATATTTCGATTCTGCTCAGGCTCCCTATCCTTTTTTCACGTGGCTCGCTACGGAAGTTACCGTATGGTTTCGGTATTTGTGGCTTGCTCTGTGGCCGGTTTCTTTGAATATTGATCCCGATATCCGGGCCGTCAGTTTTGTGGATCCTCTGTTCTGGTTTTCTTTGGCGTTATTCTGTGTTGCAGCCGTGTTGGTCTGGAAATACAGGAAGACGCATGCGCTTTTATGCTTTTGGTGTGTATGGTTCTTTTTGAATTTGATGGTTTCTTCGTCGCTCATTCCGCTCACTGATTTTATGGCGGAGCACCGTGTTTACATCAGCATGTTCGGATTTTGCGCCGGACTTTCGTACCTTGCATTCGTAATTTCAGCAAAAAGTCTACTCTCCAAGATCGCCATGTGTCTTCTGATTTGTTTTTATTCCTTTGCTGCGTTTCAACGGAATGCGATCTGGAAGAGTGAACTGACCTTGTGGTATGACTCGGCAGGCAAGTCTCCCAACAAGATTCGCCCGCACCTGAATCTGGCAGGCGCCTACATTCAGGAAAAGGCGTTTGATCTTGCGATCCAGGAGTATCTGTTTGTGACGCGGTTGAATCCTTCTATTCCACAAACATACAGTGGTTTGGGAATCTGCCATTTGCGCAAAGGAAATTTGCAAACTGCTGAGAATGCATTTAAGAAGGGATTGGAACTGGATCCTGGTTTGGTCGATTCAAAAACCGGATTGGGAATGATCCGTTATGGTCAGGGACGTTTTGAGGAAGCTTTAGCTTTTTTCCGCGAGGTGTATCCTCATCGCCGGGAATCGATTCAGCTAGCTGCAATGATGAGCGATGCCTGCATGAAACTCGGTTATCATGCGGAAGCCATTCCTATTCTGGAACATGCGCTGAAGTTGAATCCTGGAAGAAAAGATTTGAAGAAAAGATTGGAGGAAGCTTATCGGAGATAAGAGCAGGCTGGAAGCCTGCGGTCCCCTATGCAGGCGGGACGCCTGCGCTCCCTAGCAGCGAGACGCCTGCGCTATCTTATCTTTCGACAAAGCCGACGGACTTGAGCAGCGGGATGACTTCACCGCCGATCATGTAAGGGGAAAGACAACGGGAAATTTCCATCGCCTGGTGGAAATCCGGATTGCCGCCGGCAGCAAAATTCCAGTCAGCAGTGACCATCGCTCCAAGGATTCTCAATTGTTTGGATATGTCTGATACCTCACCTGCATAAAAAGATCCAACGCGGTGAGAATGAGGAGAGGCTCCCTGAGTAATCTGATTTCTCGCCAGGATACCCATATTGATCTGGCAGGGAAATGCATACGATGCGGCGCCCACCGTATAAGAAGGAACAGAAACAATTTCATCAGTGAAGCTGATGTTTCCTTCTGCCCCGAATCCATCGGAATCATCCATAAAAAGCGTAAATCGCCCGTTATAGGTCACATCGTCCATGGTGGCGACATCAGTAACTTCTATCACTCCATAACCGTTTAAGATATGTGTAGTTGTTTTAAGCCGCCCATTAGCGTCAATGATTGACGGACTTATTGTGCTGTGAAAGCTGGTACCATTACCGCTGGTGGTATAGCAGGAAGTGGATGGGCCGCAAACTTTCTGGGATGCCAGCCAGAGTGAGTTGATCACTTTTCGAATCAGATTGTTGGATTCAGTAGAAAGTAAAGTTTTCGTGTAAGCGCCAACTCCATCGAGTTCCACATTCAACGAAACAGCTGTCATGTCTGCTCCGGCTGCAGCGAAGACCATTCCATGAACCTGACGTCTGTAGTTCACGCCGCCTTGGGTGAAAGGCGCCACTTCTTTGTAAAGCACAAAAACTCCTTCAGAGGGATCAGCTGCTACGATCGCAAATGTGTTGCCCGTTCCGATTGTAGGATTGAATAAGTCGTTCGGGTCACCTTCATCCACCGGATCCAACGGACTCTGCGCTGCGGACGTACCGGGATCTGTATTTTGCGAAAAGATTGTATTTTTTGCGTTCCATATTTGGGTTGCGAGCCCTGAATCAAAGGTCGTCGTATTATTGCTGCCCAGGGCTGTTGCCAGTTTTAAGCCGAGGACTCCCGGATCTGAAGTTGCGTCATTTCCCAGAAGATAGGTTGAGTAATCCGGGTAGACGATGCCGGACACGGGATCTTCGTAGGGATCTGTCACACGAGGAAGCCGCACAAGATTAAATAGCTCTGCAGGAATATCGTAACCTCCGTATTCCAGGGCGATTACTTTATCCCTGCTACCCCCTTCGTATCCGAAATTGCCGCAGTCTTCACAAACGAAAGCGCCTTCAAAGAACGCGCTGCCACCAGGTCCAACCCAGGCATTGCCATTTGTCAGATCGACGGTTCCGTTTCGGACTCGCATCTTTGCTCCCAGAGTGCTGCGTGTTGCTTCTGCGCTATTCAGATAGATGTTCAGTCCAGTTGCCGTTAACTCTCCCTGACCTCCGCAGTTTCCATCATCGTAGCAGTTGTAGACATCCGCTTTGGTTACATAACTCACATCATCCGGATCGGTGATTCCTACTCCCAGCACGTGGATGTTTCCATGGGCCGATACATTTCCGCCACCACTGTTGGTTGTCTCTTCTCCAAAAATGATGTTGTTCCAAATCGATATGTCTTCGCCATTAAAACAGTTTTCCAGAATATTCACGCCTTTAGCGTTGTCCATAAACAGATTTTTTCGTGAGCCCGTATAACCGATGGAGATCACACAAATTTCATTGAAACGATAAGGACCTCCCGGAGGACCGATGTTCCGCAACATAATCTGATAGCCGGCAGCCGGCATGAATGTGGGATCGGTTATCTCCGGGAATAGCGAGGGGTTTTCGCTTTCCGGAACGATGTCCACGACATCATAAGGAACTTCGCCTGGTGCGGAGATTGCTCCGCGGTTGCTCAGATCAAAGTAATCATGATCTGTTTCGCCGATGCCTGTTCCGGGTAAAGCACCGGGCGTGCCTTTTGGAACATAGAGGAGACCATTTCCCCAGGATTGAGTATCCCATTTGTAATCATATAAAAGATAAGTTCGAAAACGTTCGATGCCGGCTTGTGCCGCGTAAGTCGCGCGCACTGTTTCTGAATAACTGTTGCTTGCTGCCTGATCCATCTGTGTATTGGTGATCAAGGAAAGACCCAGAACCGAAAGGATCAACAGGAAAAAGAACGCAATGATTAAGGCAACACCTTTTTGCTTGTTAAAAATTTTCATGATTAGTTCCGTAGCTCCACGTTGCTTGCGAGTTCGATCGTGTGAAATCGTCCGCCAGAAAGATCGCGATTCCGCGTGCGACCAATCATTTTTATCTTCACAAGCTTGATGTTGTGCAGATTGGAATCAGCCACAGCCGCGGGAGATCCGGACATTGTGAGTTCGGTATTTGAGTCGATGAAGTAACGAAAGGTTAGTTCCAGGATATCCTGCGCGAGTATCTCATCGGATAGACCGGGAGGATCAGGGGCAATGGAAATCGGCGGCCTGTAAAAATTTGCAGGAGCAGATTCCAAACCCGGATCATCGCTAAACTGTCTTAAAATGATCTGATTGTTGTCCAGGAGAAAGGCAACATCTTCGTAATCATCGTTCAATAATCCGTCACCATTTTCATTTTCATCGTTTCCATCACCGGCTGTTCCGGAAGCATCACAGTCAGTGACGCTGAAAGTATCGCCGTCGGTATCACTGCAAGTTAAACCATCGCTATCCAGATCAGCCGGATCGTGGTGGTCCTGAGGCAAATCCGAAATCAGCCGGATGCGATTTTCTTCCGCGATGTAAACTCGTGGCACGCGCTGCAATGCCCGTTTATTGCTGCCGGCGGATCGAATGGTTCGTACGACTGTTTCCATGGCAGCGCGGACCTGATGGTTCATTACGGTGATTTCTTGTTGGGCCTTATGAACTTTCGTGTGCTGATCCAGAATCTGGTAAAGTCCGATCATTACCAGCGATCCCAGTACAATCAGTACCAGAAGCTCAACCACGGTATATCCGTTTTCGTATTGCATGGTTAAAACAATCTCGCAATTTGAGTGCGCACGATTGCCTCGCGTCCTTTAGCGCCCATTTGCACCCGTTTGCTCACCACGCGGACGGCAATTTCTTTCATCGGAATTCCTGCGACCGATCCTGCATCCGTGATTTTCCAGAAAATGTTATAAAGAACGGCATTCGGATGAAATTGAGTGGAGTTAGAAACCAGCACATCATTTTCCAGCTGAACATTCGTCATTGAATATCCGCTCTGTGCTGTGTTTAAATCGCCTCCGACCGGAAGGTTGGCGTATCGTGTATCGTAAAGGTCCTCAATCACTTTTTCTGCGACTGTGTAAATTTGTGTATCGTCTTTGGACCGCGCGTTTACCCAGATGCTGGATGCGAAAAGCTGCGCAAGCGCGAGCGCGCCGATGGCAAGAATGAGCACGGCAACAAGAAGCTCAATGAGCGTAAATCCCTTTAAGGATTTTGTATTGGCGGGCAGGGACGCCCGCCCTCCGAATGAGTTTGTGCTGTTCATTGGGTAGGTTGCCACGTTCCGTCATCGCCGTTATAGAGTCTGATGATTCCACCTTGCTCTACACAAACGGCTCTTCTCATTTCCTGATCATTTTGTAAAACAATGCATCGTTCTTCCGGCGGCGTGTTTACCAGAGTTCCATTTCTGCCAAACATCATCGTGACTTGTCCTGAGGGTACATCGTCCGGGTCCGCGCCGCTTGGTAGTGCTGAAAAAAGTCCGGCTGTATCGAACTTGCTGTATTGCAGCGTTACTGCAGTCCGGTTTAGTGAATCCGTATCCTGAACTCCATTTCCATTCAAATCGCAGTAAGCCGGATACCAGTTGCCGTCCGGAGCGGCCGGTTCTGTGCCGGCAGCAAGATAGGAATTACCGGAACGATCGTATTGAAACGAATAAATGAAATTGGAGGAAGTGGCTCTCAACCTTGTGAGAGCCACTGTCCCTAGGATTTGTCTAGCTTCGCCTTCTAGGCGATACTTCTGAAGCAATTGATAAAAAGTGGGGATGCTGCTCGCAACCATGACCCCGAGCACTGCCACAATAACGAGCGTTTCTAAAAGAGAAACTCCCTTATACCCCCCTCCTCTACTGACCATTATTGTCTCGCGGCCTAGGTAGTGGCAACTTCCGTACCAGGTTTCTATTCACCACGGAGTCACGGAGAACACTGAGAGCAAAATAACTATTTTTTCTTTATTCCGTGCTCTCCGTGACTCCGTGGTGAACATCTTTTTGCAAAAGTTGCAGTAATTTTTGCAATTGATCTGCAAATTGCACTACACTAATAACAGTGCTGAGCAATGAGTGCTGAGTACTCAGCACTCAGCACTGTTCATAGGGAGGGGTATAAGAATTGCAGCCCGTGCCTCCTCTAATGCGTGGAGGGATGAGCGAACTGCCGGAACGGGGAAAAATCCTCATCATTGAAAGCAGTAGTTCCTTGCGGAACGCTCTGACGGAATTCCTCACAGAACATTACCTTGTCCAGGTAACCGATTCCATTGTCACGGGTCGTGAAGAAGTCCAACGATTTCAGCCGGACCTGATTCTGCTCGGAAAGGAGCTTGTTGATGCTTCAGGAATTGAAACACTCTCCTCCTTGAAATCCGTATCTCATTCTGGTTCCGCAATCGTATTGCTTTCCGGACAAACCACCATTGATGAGGCTGTCGCAGCCATTAAAGGGGGTGCAGCCGATCTCATTTCAAAACCGGTCGAACCGGTTCGGTTGCAGCAAATCATCGAGCAGAATTTGAAGCAAATCCAGCGGCGTAAGACATTGCTGGATTTTCCTCAGTTCCCTGATTCCAGCAGTAAAGAACAGGGCTCCTGGTCCTTTTCCGGAAATCTTGAAAATGTATTTGTCCCGGATCTACTGCAGTTCCCCAGTTTTTCGCAGTTGACAGGAACGCTGGAAGTTCAATCGGGTTTGGTGAATACAAGCATTTTTTTCTTGAACGGCGAAATCATGTCCGCAGGTTCTTCCGATCCCCGGATGTATCTGGGCCAGTTTTTGTTGCGCAAAGGAATTCTGGATGAAAACACGCTGTTAGAGTTAATCGGTAAACAAGAACAGGAACGAGTTTTCCTGGGTAAACTGATCATTCAAGAGGGAATTTCGGATGAAGCTACCATCAGTGAAATCCTGATCACCAAGATTACTGAAACAGTAACCAACCTGTTTTTGCAAAAAACAGGAGTCTACAATTTTTATCAGAACCTGGTTCCTCCTTACCTCTTTCACATGGTCAACATTCCGCTCATCGGATTGATCATGGAAGGCGAAGTGAAAGCGGAAATGTGGCAAAAGATCCGAAAAGCTGTTCCGCATCTTCGGATGATTGTGGAAGCCGTCGCTCCGTGGGATCAGCTCTACATTGGAGATTCGCCCGCTTCCGCAGAAACGGTTCGCTGGATGCTGACCGGCAGCCATACTGTGGAGGATATCTTATATGAATCGCACACGAGCGAGTGGGAATTGCTCTCGTATCTTTATCCTTACTATGAAAAGGGGTTGATTCGTTTCCGGCCGGCTCCGGATGCTACGGAACGGTCGCTCGAAAAAGCGGTGCTCGAACAATCACTGGAAAGAGTGCGGCGGATGCTTGTATCCGGCGATTATGAAAAAGCGGTTCGCCTTTTATACCGCCTGGTAAAGGAGCCGGACTGCGATCTTCATTTAACTTTGCCGTTGCTGGAAGATGCTGAACAACGTTATAAATCCTGGTTCTATTCCCATGTTCTGAGAGCTCAAGACACGCCTTTACTGAGAACCCGTCCAAAATGGAAAGCGGCTCATCATGCCATGGAAGTGTTCCTGTTAAATCGCATCAACGGAATTCGCAACGTTCGAGCGCTTGTGAATCTTGCTCCGGCCCGTGAAGTGGAGGTTCTTGCAGCGTTGCAGCAC
>JBKKAT010000428.1:0-3061 GCA_046714535.1 Acidobacteriota bacterium
CCGCGCAACATGGAATATTTGATTTCGTGCGCCGCGATCCCCGTACATACTTGCCTGATTTGTCTTTAACTCGATACGAGCAGAAAAGCTCATTTCTTCCCCCGAAGGTTGTCAACTTACGCGGAGGAACTCCGTTCTGGCATTACCTTTCGAACGCAGGAATTCCTTCGCTCATCTTGCGCTGTCCATGCACATATCCGCCCGATGATCTCGAAGGAAGAATGCTTTCCGGAATGGGCGTTCCCGATTTGCGAGGCGGTCTGGGAACCACTTCGTTCTACAGAAGCGCAGAAACAACTGCGCAAGAAAATGAGAATGTGATTCCAGTTGCTCCTGCCGGAAATTCGATTCGCACGCATGTGATCGGACCACGCAATCCGAAAGATGGTACGGACTTCCAATGCCCGATCCTGATCGAAACGGACAGCGCTTCAAAAAAAATTGTGATCCGCCAGCAAGGTCAGCAGTCTGCGGTCGAGGTGCGCGAATCGGAATGGAGCGGTTGGCTGAAGCTGAAATTCAAAACCGGCGCATTAACGTCGGTCCGGGGAATGGTCCGTTTTTACCTTGTACAACTGGAACCAGTGTTTGAACTTTTTGCATCGCCTGTGAATTTCGATCCCGATGCTCCCCTCTTCCCCATTAGTTCCCCTGCGTCGTTTGCAAGCGATTTGTCCGAAAAAATTGGGACCTTTTATACAACCGGGATGGTGGAAGAGCACGGAGCATTGAACAACGGACGGCTCAGCGAAGACGCGTATCTCAAACAGTGCGAAGAAGTCATGAGCGAGCGGGAACGGATGATGCAGCACGAACTGAACCGGTTGGATCGCGGATTTTTCTTTTGTCTTTTTGACACTCCCGATCGTTTGCAGCATATGTTCTGGCGACCGGAAGAAGCCGCCCGAAGAATCATCGAAGATCACTATGTTGCGTGCGATCAGATGATTGGCAGGGCAATGGAATCGATCGATGAGCACACGCTTTTGATCGTGCTTAGCGATCATGGCATGAACAGTTTTCAGCGTGGCGTTCATGTGAATACATGGCTCTTGCAGCAAGGGTTGTTAACGCTTCAAACCGGGAAAAACCCCGAAGATGCTTCGGATGGATTTTTCCGGTCTGTGGATTGGGAGAAAACCAAAGCTTACGCGGTTGGTTTGAGCGGCGTGTACTTAAACTTGAAAGGGCGCGAGACAAAAGGAATTGTGGAAGAAACAGAAACAGAAAGCCTCAAAAAAGCAATCACCACGCAGCTGCTGCAATTTGTGGATCCTGAAAAACAGTTGAAGCCGGTTCGAAGAGTTCTCAGAAAGGAAGAAGCATACAGCGGTTCCTTTTTAGGAATGGCTCCTGATTTACTGATTAATTTTCAGGAAGGCTATCGCGCTTCCTGGGCGACAGCACTGGGAGGAATGTCCGGCAGCGTTTTGGAAAACAATTCCAAACGTTGGTCCGGCGACCATATTATTGACCCTGAACTTGTGCCGGGTGTTTTATTCATGAACCGGCGGTTTCGCGATAACGCTGATATGAAAGACTTGGCTCCCACCATTTTGCAGGCACTCGGACTTGCCAAACCATCTTCGATGGAAGGAGAATCATTGCTGTTATGAAGATTCTCGCGATCGGCCTGGACTGCGCTGCACCGGAAATTTTATTTGGAGAGGAGCGGTTCACAAATTTTCGGCGTTTGATGGAAGGTGGTTGTTACGGACGCCTCGAAAGCGTGATACCACCGATCACAGTTCCCGCCTGGATGTCCATGGCGACGAGCCAGGATCCCGGATCGCTGGGCGTATATGGATTTAGAAATCGCGCGGACTACTCCTATGACGCTTTGAGTTTCGCGACTTCCAAATCGATTCAAGAGCTAGCCATCTGGGATCAACTTGCGCGCGAAGGAAAACGGTCTGTCCTGATTGGAGTGCCTCCTTCTTATCCACCGCGAAAAATCAACGGAATCTGTGTGGGCTGTTTCCTGACTCCCGACACAAATCAAAGCCAGTTTACACATCCTTCTTCTGTAAAAGAGGAAATCCGGAACCTTGTCGGAGAATATCCTGTAGATGTAAAAGGTTTCCGCACCAACGAAAAAGATGCGCTGTTGAAAGGAATCTACGAAATGACGCGCAAGCATTTTGAAGTGATCCGTCATTTCCTGCGAAAAGAACAATGGGATTACTTTCAATTTGTAGAAATCGGATTGGACCGCCTGCAACATGGTTTCTGGAAATATCACGATCCCTTACACAAACAACATGAGCCGGGAAATCCGTATGAAAACGTGATCCGTGATTACTACTCCTATCTGGATGAAGAAGTTGGAAAACTTCTGAGCGAACTTCGGGAAGACACTCTGATTCTTGTGCTGTCCGATCATGGAGCTCAAAGACTGGATGGCGGATTTTGCATCAACGAATGGTTGATCCGCGAAGGTTTGCTTGTGTTGAACGAGTATCCGCAAAAGGTGACTTCCTTTAAAGAGTTAAGTGTGAACTGGAAGAAAACCAGAGTATGGAGTGAAGGCGGATACTATGCGCGTATTTTCTTCAACGTCAAAGGCCGTGAACCGGATGGGGTCATAGAAAAACCGGAATATGAATCTTTCCGCGATGAGCTTGCATCCAAACTGAAACAGGTCGTGGATGATCAGGGAAAGGCGATGAAGAATCTTGTTTTCAAACCAGAGGAGATTTATCGCAACGTTCGCAATGTTGCTCCCGATCTTATCTGTCATTTCTCGGAACTTCTGTGGCGTTCCATCGGCAGCGTGGGTTATTCGCAGCTTCATGTTCAGGAAAATGACACCGGACCGGATGATTGCAATCATGCGCAGCACGGTGCCTTCATTCTGGCGGCGTCGAATAACCCTTTGCGTGGAGAGATTCAGGGCGTTCACATCCTGGACCTTGCCCCCACTCTGCTGGAGCTAACCGGCCATGATATTCCCAGCAGCATGCAGGGCAAATCAATCGTTTCCGGCAGAAGCCTTTCCGGAGGTGGAGACTATTCTCCCGACGACGAACAGACGATCCGCGACCGCCTCACAGGGTTGGGA
>JBKKAT010000429.1:0-3049 GCA_046714535.1 Acidobacteriota bacterium
CTCTTATCGCAGAGGCGCAGAGCCGCAGAGATTGCTCCTCACACCATTTTATTGTTTTCTTTTTTGTCCTGGAGTCCGCTTGTTATCGTCATCCGTATTTTGATCACCACTCTTGAGCCGGTTCTGCCATTCCATAGGCTTTATGGCATCTGCATCCACGTGCACGTCCTTGCGCTCGACCGCGACGTTCCAGCTAGAGTCTTGAGAAGGTGGTGTCAGAGAATCGGCGATAGGCGAGCCTCCTAGATCGATCCTCGGCCCTGAAGACACGGGGTCTTTCGGTGCCGTTGATAGAAATTGGCCAACGTCTCTTCCGGAACCTTCTGTATCCGTTTCTGCGGTTTCCACAGGTGGTGTTTTACCGCTTCCTCTTTCGGCCAGCGGGATATTACTCTCCGTTTCGGCTGGTGGCGTTTTACTCCCCGGAGTTTTGTCGGGGACGTAACGCGGCACATTGCTATCTTCAAAAGCCTGATCCAGTTTGTTTTGTTGATCCGTGCGCGATTGCAACTGGTCATTGATTCCTATTTCAGGATGAATTCGTCCCGTTTGTTGATTCAAGCGGTCTTCAACTTCTTTCGGGATCGATAAAAGATGCGAATTACCAAAGAGAATGGTGTTAGCCGTTTCACCTTGTCCAATGGTTCCCCCAATTCGTGTTCTTGCTCTCATGTCACGTACTTCCTCACTTTCCTGAGGTGGCGTTTTGCCGCTACCGGGGGAAAAACTTTTTTTAGCAGGAGCTTCGAATCGCGCCGTAATGACCTGCTTTTTCAGGAGCGCATTGGAAATGTCATCTGGTTTGTTATCGGGCTCGGGAGCTTTGTTCGCCGCGGTTTGTCCATCTTGACGAGAAGCTTTAGCTTCTTCATACGAATCTTTACTGCGAGCAGCAGATTTTTGTTTTGCTGCCTCAGTGCTCTGATCCTGAGACGCCTGCGTGGTTTCGGCTGGCTTCTTTGACGGCCTGATTTCCATTGTAACCCCTCCTGAATTGTCCTTCATTATATATGAGACGCCGTTCTTTGGGCCAGAAGAGTTAAAACAAAAGGCGCGAAGGCGCGAGGAGTTTTAGCACTTAACGCAGAGAGGCGCAGAGACGCAAAGATTTTCAGAGTTTGGTTTTGCGGCAAAGCATTTTAACTGGAGTCAGTAATTTTTTTATGGACGCAGAGTTGGCTCAAAGCCAAGACGCGAAGAGTTGAACCGCAGAATGTCGAGCAATCGATTTCAGAACCGTCGAAGTTTGCGCCGATGGGAGTTCAACTGCGGCTGTTCGGAGATCGATTGCTGGATATTCGGACTTTTCTGTCTTTGCTTCAAAAGCACGAAAATCGCATGACGTACGCCGGATCAATTTAAGCTGTCACTTTCCGAAGACTTCACAGGAGGCCGAGTCGCGCGCGGAGCACGTCCACATTTACATAGGGTTCGCCCTTTTTGCGTTTTCGAAGCTCCATGTTTTCCATTTCTTGTAAAAGGCGCTCCACACGATCTCTACCTCCGGGAAGCAAAACCATTTCTGAAGGGGACTTGTTATCCAACGCGGGGATCGGTTGATCGAGCCAGCTTTCGTGCCATCTTGTGAGGTATTGCATCAAAGCGGCGTTTGCTTCGGGAGTATTGATCTTTTCCTCTCTTGAACCTTTTCCTACCGGGTTTTCCAGTTCCTGAAATGTATCCATGCCTGGCTCCACCAGATCATCCAAAAGTGTTTGAATGCGGCGTTTGCCTGCGTCCTGTCTTTCGCGCGAAATCGATTCCAGCACCATGCCCTTCTGATCAAAAATGATCGAACCCAGTGTGGGAATCTCTTCCAAACCTTTCGTACCAATCAACGCTCCATGAATCATCAAACCTTCGCCTGACCGCTTCTCAATGGGTACCGCGTTTTCCGATTTGCCGCGCTTCACCCAGGCGAATTGAGGCTGTCCGTCCACGGAACAGTACGAGAAATCAGATTCTAACTTCAGCCGTCGCACTGCTTCTTCGGAATCCTTCACTTGATAGACTGTCTTACAAGCCAATACGGGGTGTCCTTCAGGAGTAAATATTTGGGGCATGGAATGTTGTTTCAGTCCTTCAGCGAAATGATGTATCAGATATCCACGGGCGCGCATAAAGGACTGCCAGGATTTCTCTCCGCTTTCTTGCTGATAACGGCGCCAGTTCTCCGTGAAGTACTCCTGAATGGATTCACGATTCCTGGGAGAAAATACGGAGACTGCCGCATGGATTCGCAAGTTTTCACCCACACGCGCGATTCGTGTCCCAACAATATCCCATTTCACTGCGCTTCGCGATGCTGCAACGTCCTTCACCAGATGCTCTTGTTGCAGAAACAAATCTTTCAACCTGATTTCAGCGCGGTCCGGATTGCAGTCGATCACTTCATATAAACTCAGAGAGTGGTCGAGCCAATCCATCAGGATTTCCTTCTCTTTTTGAGCCAGACTTTTATTGTGGGTGTTATAGAATTCCCGGAGAATAGTTGATCCGGAAGACAATGCAAAATCATGGATGAACCATTCTTGAAAAGCTGAGAACGCCTCCCGGCGTTTCCGGATCTGCTGCAATTCTTGAAATGGCCTGGAGAAGTAAAGAACAAACGCTTGGACGAAATCGTTCTGAAAACGTTTGTCGCCGGAATAAGAAAGCAAATGATGAATCAAGTGATCTTCTTCCGGGGTCTTCATTGTTTTCGGCGGCTGAGCCGTTTGCTTACCCAGGCAGCATTTCTTGTATTTTTTCCCGCTTCCGCACGGGCACGGATCGTTCCTTCCGGTCTTTTGATCGATGGATACGAGCGGCGGTGGCGATTCCTCAGGCCAATCTTCCTCCTCCCGCGATTCTTCTACTCCCTCTTCGATCTTTTCAACAGTTCCGGACTTTTTGAATACATTCTTTAAAGAATCTAAGACTCGCGGAAATTTTGGAATTTCAATTCCGTGCAATTTGCAAAGAAACCAGTAGACTTGCTCTTCCTCCTTTCCGTTGTTTACATATTGTTGCAAGTCCGGCAAGAACTCCTTCGAACCGAGATTGTAGA
>JBKKAT010000430.1:0-2691 GCA_046714535.1 Acidobacteriota bacterium
CCGTTACGGCGCGCAAAAAAAATCCAATCGCAGTGGCCGGTTTGATTCTGTTCGCTTTATTGATCGCGGGTGCGATATTTTATTTTTCGCGGCTCGATAAAAAACCCGCAGGCCCCGGCACTGTAGCGAAAATCAGCGAATGGAATAAAGCGATTGTAGCTCCTGTGATATCTCCGGATGGGAATACGGTTGCCTTTTCTTCTTCTGCGAGCGGAGTCAATCAAGTTTTTGTCATGCTCACCTCGGGTGGATCACCACTGCAATTAACGACGGATGAAGGAGCAAAAGTTGTAGACAGTTTTTCTTCGGATGGGAAAGAGATCTACTATCGCCGGAACTGGGGGAATAATGAAGCCTGGGCAGTTCCCACCCTGGGAGGAACGGCGCGGCGGCTCGTAACGGGAGTTGGTGTAACGCCTTCCACGGATGGAAAGTTTCTCTTCTACTCGAAGGGGGAAGAGAGGCTCTCCCTGTTTCGTTCCGATAGTTCGGGAAGGAATGAGCAAGTTCTGTATAAGTTCGCAGATCGTCCACAGAAATTTCTCATTTTTCCCGATGATTCAGGTTTGCTGGTTCCTGTTCAAGCCCGTTCAAACATTCATCTTCATCGCCTGGATTTGAATACTCGCAAGGCGGAGTCGATTGCTGAAATACAGGAAGCGGAATTATCCGACTGGTTTGAGCCCGGGAAAAGCATTCTTCTGTCACGCACGGTCAACGGAATCACGAATATCTGGAAATATGATTTGGAGGGGAAGCAGTTCACGCAGCTTACTTTCGGACAGGGACCGGACACGCGCCCGATGCGAGATCCGGCGGGGAAAGGAATCTACTTCATTAGCGGCATCTTGACGGGAAGTCTCACAACGTACGATGTGAAGACCGGACAATTCACGGAAATCCTTTCGGATGTCGCGTCGCAGCCTGCTGTATCTCCCGATGCAAAACGACTGATGTACATTGTTTACGTCAATCGAAACTACAAGGAAGAAATCTGGGTCTCCGATATCGATGGCCGAAACGCTGTAAAAATAGCTACGGGAAAACATGTTGCAACAGGCGCATGGTCTCCGGATTCAAAACGGATCGGTTACATCTCTGAGACCGAGGCGGGTGACAGAGGATATATAGCCACAAGCGACGGACGTAGCATCCAGGAGATAGCTCCTGTTCCCGGACAAATCCTTGCGGTCGGCTGGTCTCAGGATCAAAAAGAGATTTATGAAACCGTTACGGATGGCGCAAATAATACTGTCTGGCGCTTTGCCGCTGACGGAACAAATCCCCGAAAGCTAGTCGAGGACGTCTTCGTGATGGACCCCTATCCGGATGGAAAGCATCTTCTTGCTATTGTTATGGGCGGCCCCAGAACAGGAATTTACGCCGTATCAGTTCCCGATCAAAAGTCCTTTCCACTGGTACCGGGAGTGACCACATTTACAATTCATCCCGCGCCGGATGGAAAATCATTCGTTTATCCGGTCGCAGGCCGCGATGAAATTCTTTTTTACAGACAGGGTTTCTACGATGGAAAACTCACCGGTGAACCGGAACTCGCACTGAAACTTCCCTTTGCCTTTCCATTAAATATCTACGGCAACGCTTACGATTTTTCTCCCGACCTATCGAAAATCGTTTACGCGCGCCTCTCCGGCAAATCCGATTTGTATTTGCTGAAGCAGGGGAAAGAGTAAGGACTTAACGCAAAGTCGCGAAGGCGCCAGGTGAAAATTCCTCACTGGGAAATTGGAATTCGCAAAACGAAACGATACTGGATTACAACTTTGGATAGAACGCTGATTGCCTGCATCATTTACAAGCGTCTGGTTGGTAATCAAGTGGCGCTTCCCGCCCTGAAACGCGCGATAACTCAAAATAACACCAAACCGGGCTCGCTTTACGATCTGGCAAAGAAGATGCGGGTCGCTCATCGTATCCGCCCTTACATCGAAGTGCTTGCATCATGAATCAGGAGAAAGCCAAACATGTAATTCGGAAGATCAAGGCGTTGAGGCAAAGAACTATCGCAATTTGGTGTCAATGAGATCAAGTCATTGTTGCTTTAGAACGTGCGATCGCTCGATTAACTCAAAACAAAGAATTGGCCGAGCACCTGATTTTCAAAGGCGGATTTGTTCTGCTGAAGAGTTATCGAAGTGAACGATTCGCACGAGATGCAGATGCTTTAGCTGTAAATGTCGAAGCAGGAAATCTTGGGCCTGGTTCAACCTGCACTCGCAACGGATCTGGAGGATGGGTTCTGGTTTGGCGATATACAAATGGAAGATTTGAAAGATCAGGACAAGTATGGTGCTTTTCGATTCGATTGCGCATTTCACATCGGCGAACCAGATTTAAAAAAAGTGAGCCACCTCTCCCGAGTCCCCATTGACATCGGCTTTAGCGATCGAATACCTGATTCTGGGCGAGAGAACATGAAAACCTTTCTGGATTTTGAATCACCCGTCACATGGAAAATAATATCCGGCAGAATATTTCGTTGGACGGGATCTGATGCAGATGATGTGGAGATAACACATTACCATTGACCGAACGGCACTTTCCCAGCAGATGATAGCTTTCGTTATTGAGCGGGTTCCTTGATTTTCAATCTGCGATCTACATTCACGTTTTGCAGTTCCTGAAAGATTCCGCTTGGCCAGAGGATCCGAATGAGATCGACTTTTGCTG
>JBKKAT010000431.1:0-3608 GCA_046714535.1 Acidobacteriota bacterium
GAGCCATTCTCAATGTCGATGTACAGCTTATTTCCATCTGAGGAAACTTGATGTGGACGAAACGATGTTAGCTTCACCACAATCCTTGACCGCTGCCCATCGGCTTGCGGAAAAGTCTGCAACGACACCACTTCAGGAGTATTGATAAATAACTCCTGGGGAAGATTTCTCAGATCCAGATTGGTTAGCTCAACCTGAACCTCAGAAGCTGTCTGAGATGCAGTCACGTTGTATTGCAGTGGTTGAGTCGTTTCCAGAACGATTCGGGTTTTGTTCTTCTGCTCTTCCCAGGAGAGATTCTTCAGGCCTACAAGATCATCAGCAGATAATAAAGGAGGCGTGAAGAAGGAGAAAAGGAGAAGAAATAAAGGAAAATAGTGACGCTTGCTCATTGTGTCCCCTCCTGAACAGGATTTAGCCTTTTTTCAACTTCTTTGGATCGAAGTCCTGGTGCGGCTGGATTTTCTTCAGTAAAGTCTTGACGGAAGAGTACTCTATCCTTCTCAATTGAGATAATCTGTCCGTCATACAGCTTGTCACCAGCTTTCATAAAACGGGCTTTATTGTCAGCTCCCACAATTATTGCGGTGTAACCTTCTTTGCCCTGGGTAATCCCTACAACTTTGGCATCGCCCACAGTTAATGCGCCTTTCGGTGTTGTGGGACCTTTTGCTTTTATGCCAACCAGCAAATCGATAAATGGATCTCTTCGACTTCCCGGGTCGTAAGTGTAATTGATATCATACGATTCAGGCTGATCCGCTTTCTTGTCTTCCTGAACCTGCAAAACAAAGAACGGATCAGCAGTCGTTGTTGCATCCCCTATGGACGAACCTGCCAAGAACAGCGCAACAGCCACGACAACGAAAATTTTAGTTTTCATGTTCGAGCTCCTCGTCTCTTGGGTGGAGTTGGCGGAGCCGTCTCCTTATAAATAAAGGTGGTTGCGACGCAATCAGCCGTGAGTGTATTTGTGCTTCTAGGATTTGTATAGCTTCGTATTCTAATGTCCCTGACGTTGATGATCCTGTACAGTTTTCCGATTCGTTCGAAAAACTTGGCCAGGATGTGATAACTCCCCGAAAGGGACATATTGATCGGCCATTCTTCATAGTACTCTTGAGGAGCATGTGGACCAGGACGGAAACCGGTGATGATTAAACCAAGTTCCGTACCTTCTTGTTGAATGCGGCTGTAAAGGTCGGCAATCTCTTCTGTTTCAGGAAGGATCTTTTTCAAGGATTCCAGTTGATGTTCCAAACGTTTGAGTTCCGCTTCGAATTCAATGGCGCGCGCTTTTGCGGTTTCTCCTCGATTGATTTCCTGAATCAAAGATTCCCTTTCATTGTTTAGTTCTACGATTTTTTTGTTCAGCGGTTCAATCAGCTGCCAGTGCCCGATATAGAAAAGAGCTGCACCGATTGCTACAAAGAGAGCAGCTTGTCCGTACCAGGGCCAAGATTTAATAGTATCTTGAATTGCCATAGTTTGTTATGGGGCCGGAGCCGGAGCGGCAGTGCTGGGTGCCGGTTCTTTCGGTTTAAATGGATTTGTAATCGGCGCTGAAATCTTAAAGGAAGTGGCACGTTGCTCGGCACCGAGAGGTTGACTCGTTTCAATCAAACTGCAAGTCCCGATGAATTCCGAAGCATCCAGGTTTTTCATGAACGTTGGAATCGCTTGCTCTTGAAGCGTCGTACCGTCAATGCTGAGAGTTTCGGCCACTAATTGAATGCTCGTAAGCCACAGATAGTCGGGTAAGGCGCGGCTGACTTCATCCATAATATGTACTGGAATCGTGCGCTGGCTCCGGAGCAATTCTATGGCGTGATTCTTTTTTGCCAGCTCTTGCCGGCGGGCATCTAATTCTTCTACCCTTTTTATATAAGGCTCTAATTCTTTTTTCTGAATTCTTTTCTTTGCAATATCTGCTTCCAGATCCGCCACCTGTTTTTGTTTGGCTAAATAGTAAAAAATGAATGCCGCGATAGAAAGCCCAATGATGACCAATGCCAGTAAAGCTGTTGGAACCCCTCCCGGCGTTGCGGACTTAACCCGCCTCTCTTTTTCAACCTCGAGAAGGTTAATTTTTATCATTCAGTCTCCCACCCTCCTCAACGCGAGACCCACCGCAACAGTAGCTAATGGTGAAACATCCTGCAAATAATCGGCATCAATGTTGGTTAACCGGATGTTCCGAAAAGGATTCAGAACTTCTGTTGGAGCATTAAACTTGTTTTGGAAGTACTGAACAATCCCTGGAGCTTTAGCCGATCCTCCGGAAAGATAAATGCGGTCAATACGTTCCTCGGTAGATGTTGCTTTGAAAAAATCAAAAGTTCGCTGCACATCGACTGCAAGATCTTCGGTAACACCCTGAATGATAGAGGTGGCCGAGGCAGGATCGATTCCATCTACGGGAACTCCCTTTTTCAGGTTCTCAGCGTGGTCACGACTCAGATTTAGTTCTCTTTGAACGGTTTCCGTATACAGGTTGCCGCCCGTTGAAATATCTCTTGTAAATAAGGATATCTCGCCCTGAATGATGTTCATATTGATCAAACTTGCCCCGATATTAATCAGAGCAATGACTTCACTCGGGCTGACATCATTTTTATAGTTCAGTTCAAATGCATTCTGAACAGCGAATGCATCCACATCCACCACCATGGGCCGTTTTCCGGCCTGGGTAATTACATTGGCGTAAAAACCGATCATGTCCTTTTTTACGGCCACCAGAACAATGTCCATCATCCCACCTTCGGCCGCGCTTCCACGAAGCGTTTTATGATCGAGATTCACTTCGTCGATCGGAAACGGAATGTATTGCTCAGCTTCCCATCGAATGGATTCCGCGAGTTCATCTTCGCTCATAGCCGGGAGGGAGATTTTCTTGATGATGACCGATCCGCCGGAAACTGATGTCGCGATGTCGGTTTTCTTTACATTATTATTTGCAAAGAGCGTGTCGATCGCTTCGGCAACGGCAGAAGAGTCCATGATGGCCCCTTCTACGATGGCTTCAGGAGGCAGAGGTTGGATTCCAAAAGTGACGAGGTCGTAGCTCTTGCCTTTCTGCTTGAGCTCTACTAGTTTGAGAGAGTGGGATCCTATATCCAACCCCACCAAGTCCCGTGAACGACCAAACAGGCCCACTGTTGCGCTCCTTTACGGAATCCTTTGGGTACACTAACAAAAACGTTTCTCTTTGTCAAGACAAGTCATTTTTTTTGCGACAAATTAAAGAGGTTGACTTCCTGAAATGCCCTCTAGAAGCAGATTTGCGCTGAACTACTATAAGGATAGTTCACTGTGTATTAAACGAAGAGTATAGTACTACTATATTAATAAATGAACCTGTAGTACTACTTTATTAATTCCGGTTTTGTGTGAGCTTGTTTTGGGCAAGCGTTTGGATGTATCTGTGAACTCCCGTTGCCAGACCTTCAGCGATCGATTGTCTGTAAGAATCTTCGCTTAAGAGGCGGAATTCTTGATGATTGCTGAGAAAGGATATTTCCGCAAGGATGGAAGGCATTTGGGCGCCGATGAGAACGTAAAAAGGGGCCTGTTTTACACCCAAACTCGGGATCGCATAGTCCTTTTTC
>JBKKAT010000432.1:0-3567 GCA_046714535.1 Acidobacteriota bacterium
GAAGGTGACTTTGAAGAATATGGAACGCTGATCAACAGTGCTCCTTATACAGGCCTGTCCAGTGACGAAGCGCAGAAACAGATGATCGCTCATGCGGAAAAAGAAGGATTTGGTGAAGGGGCTACAACATACAAGATCAAAGACTGGGGCATATCAAGACAGCGTTACTGGGGAACGCCCATTCCCATGATTCATTGCAAGAGTTGCGGAGTGGTTCCCGTTCCGGATAAGGATTTGCCGGTCATTCTGCCGCTGCATGTCGAGATTACCGGAGAAAAAGGTTCGCCTCTTGCGCATGTTCCTGAGTTCGTTAACGTGAAGTGTCCGAAATGCGACGAACCGGCAACGCGCGACACGGATACCATGGATACGTTTGTCGATTCGAGCTGGTACTTTTTCCGGTATTGTTCGCCCCATGAAGATCGCGCGATGTTCAATACGGACGCAGTCAGCTACTGGATGCCGATCGATCTTTATATCGGTGGAGTGGAACATGCAATTCTGCATTTGATTTATTGCCGGTTCTTTACGAAGGTCTTTTTTGACATGGGGATGATTCCCTTCGATGAACCGGTGAAACGCCTTTTTACGCAGGGAATGGTGATCAAAGATGGCGCAAAGATGTCGAAGTCAAAAGGAAATGTTGTCGATCCGGATGAGCTGGTTGGCAAATATGGCGCGGACACCGTGCGTTTATTCAGCCTTTTTGCGGCGCCTCCGGAAAAAGAGCTGGAATGGAACGATCAAGGAGTTGAGGGTTCTCATCGATTTTTGCATCGTGTCTGGAAACTGATTTCGCAATACGGCGAATTCAAAGGTTCCGGCGGATCTGATGCGGACCGTTCACTTCAGAGAAAAATTCATCAGACGATCCGCAAAGTAACCCAGGATATCGATGAGCGCATGCATCAAAATACTGCGATCAGCGCGGTCATGGAGCTTGTGAATGCGACAAACGATTCTCTTCAACAGCAAAATCTTCCCTCCACGAAAGTGATTCGCCAATCGCTCGAAACAATTTTGCATTTATTGAATCCATTTGCTCCGCACATGACAGAAGAGCTATGGATGCTAATCGGGAATCAGGAAATGCTTTCTTCCTTGCCATGGCCTGAGTTTGATCCGGAACTGGCCCAGGAAGAGCAGGCAACGATCGTAGTGCAGGTAAATGGAAAACTGAGAGCTTCCCTCCCGGCGCCTCGCGGGTCATCACAGGATCAAATCATGGACCTGGTATCAAGCGATGAAAGAGTCCAGAAGCATCTGGAGGGAAAACAATTTGTAAAAATTGTCTTCGTTCCTGATAAGCTCATCAACATTGTAGTGAGGTGATGCCGGTGAAAAATTCAAGCAATTTTTTGAACAGAAGGTCGCAAAAACCGCAAAGGGAATATATTTTTTTGCTTCGCGACCTTTGCGGTCTTCTGTTCAAAAATATTTCTCCCTATTTGTGCGTGGCTTTCCTCGTTTCGTGTGGATATCACCTCGCAGGAACCGGTTCCAGTTTACCGGCGCACATCAAAACGATTGGACTTCCAATCTTTGTCAACAATACCCAGGGTTATCAGGTGGAGCAAAAGATCACTTCCAGTATTCAGACGGTGCTTCTCCAAAGAGGTAAATACAAGGTTGTTCCCGACGCTAAGGGAGTGGACGCCCTTCTCAAAGGAACAATCGTATCTGTTTCGTTGTATCCGGCAACTTTCAGTAGTGAAGGCCGCGCCAGTGAATACAATGTTGTGATCACGGCGAAAGTAACTTTCACAGATTTAACGCAGAAGAAGGTCTTGTTCCAAAATCCAAGTTTCATTTTTCGCGGCCAATATCAAATCGATCAGGAAGAAGTTCTTTTCTTCGACCGCCAGTCGGAAGCCATCGATCAAATTGCAAAGGACTTCGCCGAGTCCGTCGTTAGCGCCATTCTTGAAGGATTTTGATTGCGATACTCTGAATTTCTGAAAGCGGTACAGGAGCGGAAAATTTCTCCGGTAATCACTTTTCTTGGCGAAGAAACATTTCTAAAGGATCGCGCCCTCGACACGGTATTGAACCGTTTTCTCGATCACGAATCAAGGCCTTTCAACTACCGGTCCCTGTTCGGAGAAGAAATCAAAGACACAGCCTTTCTTGATGAAGCCAGCACGATGCCGATGTTTGGCGAGTGGAAAGTGCTGTACATCAAACATGCTTCTGTTCTGGAAAAAATCTTCGGACGCCTCAAAGAATATCTCGATCAATACGTGCAGCAACCTTCTCCCGGCACCCTTTTGATTTTTGATCTCGATAAATGGGAAGGAAATTCGAAGTTAAAAGGAATACTTTCTAAGAAAACGATGGTGGTTGAATTTCATCCGCTCAGCGAAAAGGAAATTCCAAGTTGGATCAGTGGCCACTTGCGGACTCTCAATTTCCAGATTGATACGCCTGCGATTCAGGCATTGATGGAACGTCTTGGGACCGATTTGCAAAAAATGTCTGTGGAACTGGAAAAGCTGATGCTCTTCCGGCAGTCGGAGCGCAAAATTACGTTGCAGGACATCGAAAATACTGTTGGCTACACTCCCATGGCTAAAGTCTGGGATTGGACAGAAGCTTTACTGGATCAGGATTCAAGGAAGGCAGTAGAGTTATTGCGTGACCTTCTGGAACAGGAAGTGCAGCCGATTTACTGCATCGCTCTGCTGGCGAAACAGTACGAGAAGATGATCCTTGCAAAGGAAATGGTGCTGCAGAAAATTCCGCAGGCTACGATCGCTCAGAAGATCAATAAACCAGTCTATTTTCTGCAGAAATACTTGACCCAGCTTTCCCGCTTTCGGATGGCCGATCTGATCAAAGCAGTCGAAATTCTTTCTTTTACCGACCGGGCGCTGAAATCGGGTCAGGCAAAAGAAGACCGTACGGTGTAGGAGTTAATGACGGTACAGCTCTGCAACTTGAAAGAGCCGGCGCCTGCAGTTTTCGATGTGCCCCTGATGACTTAGATTTAATCGTGGATCCTGATCGTAATCGTGATCATAATCGCAAGTCGTAATCGCAATCATCATTCTCCGATCCGGATTCTTGATCATGATTACGACTTATGATTACGATCCACGAGTACTTAGAGCATTTGCTTTCTGGCTGCGGTTTATGCATAATTCTTAGTTCTTTTTGGAGGAGATCAATACATGGGCAGAGCAAGTTCCTTATCAACGAAGAAGCGGTTGCGCGAGTCGAAGAAGGCGCAGGCCCGTAATAAAGCCAATAAAACGCGTTTAAAAACAGAGTTAAAGAAGGTCCGGTTGTCGGCCGCAAGCGGTGAAGATGCCGCAAAGATGCTGCCGGAAGCTTATTCGGTCATCGATAAATCTGTGCGTAAGGGAGTGCTCAGCAAAAATGCTGCAGCGCGCCACAAATCCCGCCTCACCAAAACCGCGAACAAGAATCTGTAATCGAAAAACTATCATAAGAAAAAAGGCCTCCTGGAGAGTTTCAACCAGGAGGCCCAAAAATCGTCTGACGCATCAGTCGTCTCCCTTTGATGCGAAGACGCGGAGGACGCGCGACTCACAGACGATCTTACCG
>JBKKAT010000433.1:0-5518 GCA_046714535.1 Acidobacteriota bacterium
TTTGCGGTGAAGAGGCAGGATCGAAACTGGACAACGCTAAAAAGCTTGGCGTAAAGGTGCTGTATGAAGAAGCATTCCTTGAATTAACGAAGTAGCACCGACGAGTCAGTGGCGCCTCCAAGGCACAAAAACTTCTGCGGTTCGGAAATCGATTGCTCGATATTCGAAATTTCTTTTTCTAAAGAGCTACGAACAAAGTAGCGCGGGCTAAATAAAGCCTACGTTTGCCGTCTAAATAAAGCCGGCGGAGCCCACAATGCCGGAGAAACCCGGCGCTCCATACCCGGCTGAAGTCGGCGGTCCATTCACCCTAGAACCTTACCACTGTTGAAACAATGAACTGATCGGATATGTTCGCAAGGTCCAGCGCCCAATCGATCTGAAAATGCGGGCCGAATACAAATCCATTTCCAATTGTGAAATGGTGCTCATCATCGCGTTCACTAAATAATCCATTCAGGATGTCCTGACCTAATTGGCTATATCCCGGCGCAGAATCAATAACCAAACTGGTGGCGGAACGATTGTAATATCCCGCCCTTAAAGCTATGGGTACTTTGCCTGCAAAAACGACGATTTCGGATCCAACGTGAAAATCCCATGAATCATTGATTTTGTAAGATACTTCAAAGGGAAAAAGAGCTGTAAAGAGGTGGCGATGAATCGCAATTTCGTCCGTTAGGTCCGAATTTTCCACACGGACCACATCCGCAACAATTGTGAGATTATCATTCGGCTTAACGGCAGCTCCGACTCCAAAAGTATCCGGAACATTCAGCACATTCGTGAATGGTCCAGGGTTTACAGAGAAGAAGCCCTCTTCAAAGGCCTCCACTTCAAATTTCGGGTTCTTCTTGTATACGGCGCCAAAGGAAAATCCGGACCCTGTATAAAGCGCGCCCACATTCCAGGCAAATGCGCTATCACTGTCGTCCAGGCTGGTACCTAATATGAAGAAAGGATTATTCAAGTCGTCGAAAGCAAAATTATCAACGCTAGCAGTCCAGTCTAATTGTGAATAACGACCGGTTGCTCCAACTGAAAAATGATCGCTCAATTTCATGCCGAAGGAGAAATTGTAATTTACAATCTTTTGATCTTGCGAAGCTATGGTGGCAAATTCCAGGACACTGGGAGGAAAATCGATAATGGTGAAGTCATCGATTCCACCTTCTGTTCGGGAAACCTCTTGACGGGAAAAGGCAAGAGTGGAACGCCCTACCGGAAAAACTACGCACAGGAATGAAGGCTGGTTCAAGTCTTCCAGTGTACTCTCAGAGAAAACAGTCAGGGCGACGGATCCTGTTTCTCCAACAGAATTGAACGAATCCAAACGGGAAGCATCGAACTGCGTATTCCTGTATTCAAAGGAAACTTCCGGCTTCGTCAAAATGGTAAGACCCGCCGGGTTTGCTTCTGCTGCAGTCGCATCATCCGCCAGGCCGATGAACGCGCCACCCATGGCCCCGGAGCGGGCTCCAGGATTGACAAAGGAAAATTGAAAATTGCGGAAAATTTCTTCATCCGTGATCGCAAAAACGTCGGATTGAAAGACGAACAGACAACAAAAGAACATTAGAATGAGCTTGCGCATTGCCCCCTCCATGACCATTTGAAAGAAAAACTATAACCGAAAAAGGTTAAAAATAAAAAGTCGCTCCCGCATTTACAAGATAAGCGTCAAATTCATAGCGAATGATTGATGTTTCAAAGTCGAGGAATACTTTTCGGATATCGCCCCCGATGGAGACATGTTTTCCGATAAAGGCTTCGACTCCAACGCCGATGTGAAAGGCAGTTTCCGTATGTTCGATGGTTCCCTGTCCCGTAACGAACGGAAGGTCGATGTCTCCGGTTACCGTAGCGGTAAGGAAATACCAGCCGGTACCTGCCACAAAATAGGGAGAAACCGGAAGCATGGCAAGCGGATAAACGATCGCTGAAATTTGAAGAGGTACCGTATCCAATTCAATTGTACCGCCACGAAGACTGAAATTGTCTTGGCGTTTTTGCAAACTCACTTCGCCAACAAGATATTTCATGGCACGAAGACGCGCATGTCCACCCCAGAAAAGCCGCGACTCATCAATCTCATCCTGGTTGTAACTCAAAAGACTTGTTGTGAATCCAACCCCCAAATCCAGCGTATCGCCCGAGACAAAACCGGGCAGAAACAAACCCACCATAATCATCACCAGTGTACATTTCATTGTTCACCCTCCTCAAACATTCTAGCACTTAGAGTCTCTCTATGGTAAAAACAGAGCATCCACATGGGAAGGCACATCCTGCAGCGGTTATTTTTGCTTCTTCCCATACTGCTTGGGGTTTCACTTATTTCCTTTCTGTTGATCACTCTCGCTCCGGGAGATTTCTTAACAACCATGTCGATGAACCCTGCTGTCTCTCCCGATCGAATCGCAAAGATGCGCACAGAGTTTGGTCTGGATCAACCGTGGTATGTGCAATATGGGCTCTGGCTTTATCGATTGAGTCCGTATGAATTCCCTCTCGGAATGAAATGGCCAGACCTCGGTTACTCATTTTCAAACAGAATGCCGGTATTCACCCTGCTGTCAGAGCGATTCTTGAACACGCTGGTTCTGTCATTCACGGCACAATCATTGATTTGGATTCTGGCAATTCCACTCGGAGTTTTTCTGGTTCAACGAAGCGGGACATGGATGGATTGGTTTACTTCCGGTTTTCTGTTTCTCGGTATTTCGTTCCCGCAAATTCTACTCTCTTTGCTGGCACTCCTGTTTGCCGCCAGGACCGGATGGTTTCCGATTGGCGGTATGAACCGTTTGGATGCCGAAATGATGCCATTTTGGTACCGTTTTGGAGATTTTTTACACCATTTGGCACTACCTGCTGGCGTTTTGGCATTTACTGAAATTGCAGTCCTGGTGCGGTACGCGCGGGGGGGCATGATGGACACTTTATCTGCAGAATTCATTCGAACCGCGCGGGCAAAGGGGGTAAGTGAAAAGGACATCATGAAAAAGCATGTTCTGCCAAACTCGATCAATCCCCTGTTAACACTGTTTGGGTTAAGTTTTGCGAATCTGCTCAGCGCATCCTTTCTGGTGGAAATTGTGATGGGATGGCCCGGATTAGGTAAACTCGCGTACGATGCTATGCTGGCGCAGGATTTGTACGTTTTAATGGCTTCCTTGACCGCCGGCACCATTCTGCTTGTCACCGGCAATTTAATCGCGGACCTGCTGCTCGCCTTATTTGATCCACGGATCCGTTATGAATAAGCGAACGAGAAATCTGAAAAACAATCGGACCGCGGTGGCTGGAGCGACGCTTCTGGTTCTATTTTACGGAGGAGCCCTCTTTGCGGGTTTCCTGGCGCCTTATCCTGCCGACATGGAATTTCGCGATCATTTTTTTCATCCTCCCAGTGAAATTCATATTCGAAAGGAAAGGAACGAATTTGTGATGCCCTACATTGCTCAAACGTACCTCATAGATGCGGGCAAACAGCTTTATTCCGAAGGTAGTCTTGTATCGATTGGTTTTGTGCTGCCATCAGAGAATCAGAATCCATACATAGCCGAAATGATCGAACAGGATTCCCTTTTAGGAATCATAAAGGACAGCGAAGGCAAAATCCTGCAAACAATTTCTTCTGCAAAGGAAACGGGAGAGGATACAGGTGTTTTCGCGGCAAAAACTACAATCGACGTATCGCCCTTCACCACAAGTATTGTTGTGGAATGCCGCGGACAGAAACAAACGCTTGTCCTGCATCAAAAAACGGAAGACTCTTCCGGTTTGCCGATTTTGTTGCTGAACTATGAGCCTTTAAAAGATCGTTTTCCCATCCAAATTCTGGCTCGTGGCGCAGAGTACAGACTTTTCGGAATTCTGCGAACGGATTTGCATTTATTTGGAGTGCAAGCTCCGGGACATTTGTTTTTGATGGGAACAGATCAGGCCGGCCGCGATATCTTTTCCCGGGTCCTATATGGCGCTCAGATTTCGCTCACCATTGGATTGATCGGAGTATTGATCAGCACAATTGTCGGATGGTGGATCGGTGGAATCGCCGGATACTATGGTGGAAAAACGGACACTCTATTTATGAGAAGCGCCGAAGTTTTGATGTCGATTCCGGCGCTATACCTGGTGCTGTCCGTACGAAATGTTTTCCCCATC
Source organism: Acidobacteriota bacterium (assembly GCA_046714535.1). Taxonomy (GTDB): domain Bacteria; phylum Acidobacteriota; class HRBIN11; order JAKEFK01; family JAKEFK01; genus JAKEFK01. The sequence goes on from JBKKAT010000433.1 coordinate 4,171, forward strand.
GACCTATCCACCACAGCAACGTACGTTCTACTGATTGTTGTGCTGAGTCTGACAGGCTGGGCCACGATGGCACGCGTAATCCGCGGCATGGTCCTTTCTCTGCGGGAAGAAGAGTATGTGCTCTCCGCGCGGGCACTGGGGGCAAGCTCCAGTCGAATTTTAGTGCGTCACATTTTACCCAACACAGCAGGATACGTGATCGTTCGCGCGACTTTGTTAATCCCGGTTTACATTCTTGCGGAAGTCACACTCAGCTACCTGGGGATCGGAATTCAAGAACCGGCTGCGAGCTGGGGAAATATGCTGACAGCAGCTCAGGAGCTACGAGTATTGGAACAGTTTTCGTGGGTTCTAGCTCCAGGTCTTTTTTTGTTTTTAACGGTACTCGGATTTAATTTTCTTGGCGATGGTTTGCGCGAAGCTCTTTCCGTCCGCGATCCGCAAAGGCCGGAGCGCGCTGGCAATGCTTAATTCTTCAAACTGATGCGATCATGAGCAACGCCTGGTTGCTCGCTTGCCGACTTCCTGGCTGAGACCTCTTCTCTGGTTATTCCAACTCCCATCAGCATTGTAATATAGCCCTCTGTCGAACACTTAAAAGGGCTTCAAAGATAAGAGGCACAGACGCAAAGAGTTTATTTTTTAAAAGCAATGATCATTGGGGAATGAGAGCCTATGTCGGCCGTCTTAATTCCTGCGAATCCTGCTTCCTCCAACCAGCGTGTGTATTGGGATAGTGTGAAAAGATCGCCCTCTTCTGTATCCACTAACATCGCAAGCGCCATGAGGAGTGAAGCCTGCGGACCACTGCGTTCTTCATCAGGGATGATATCGATGATTGCAATCCTTCCTGCCTCTTTTAACGATCGGTGCACACGCACCAGGAGTTCGCGCGAAAAACACTCTCCTTCGGAATGAACGATGTTGCCAAGAATCGCGAGATCAAATTGCCCGTTACCGAGGTCGACCCTCCTCAGGTCGCCCGGCAGATACGTGAATTGTTGTTCAACGTTATACTGTTTTACGTAGCCCTTCGTGATTTCCAGAATTTCTGGGAAATCGTGTGCAACGATGTGAGACTGGGGGTCAGCTTGCGCAATCGCAATCCCCCAAACGCCGGAGCCACACGCAACATCCAGGACGAGACAACCCCCTCCTGGCCTCCCCCCTAATAAGGGGGAGGAATCCGTAGCCGAGTCCTTCGACAGTAGAATTTGTGCAGCTTTCTCCGCTGGTGGCCAATTCACAACATGCAAGCTGCGGGCGAGACCAGCAAAAGATGCCGCCTCTTGTTCCGGTGTTCCTCTTTTTCGCAGCGGCTTGCCTGTTCGAATCGCATCATTCAAAT
>JBKKAT010000434.1:0-3058 GCA_046714535.1 Acidobacteriota bacterium
GGCTTGCCTTGACGGCACCGGCACTTGCCATTGATTGATTCAAAACAGCTTGATTATAAACAAGAGGACATGAAACCTCCTCCGGGCTGGCCGAAGGATCAGCCTTTCAAAAAGAAACCCTGGGCTAAATATTATTCCACAATTACCAGGGCAGATCTCGAAATCGGAAAAGTCCTGAAAAAATTAGATGAGCTTGGACTAACGAAGAAAACCTTTGTTTTCTTTGCCAGTGATAATGGTTTCATGTGGGGTAGCCATGGCATTGAAGAAAAGAGAGTTTGGTATGAGGAATCAGTTCGCGTTCCTGCAATTGTGCGGTGGCCGGATGAAATCAAACCAGAAACGAAGGTGAAATCACTTATTTCCAGCGTGGATTTCCTTCCCACCATTTTGGATCTTACGGGGGTTTCGTCACATAAGCAATTTGAGGGCTTGAGCATTCTATCCGCTGTCGCGCAAGGACGCCAAATCCGGACTTCAGTCTTTTCCGAAGTGGAGTACGATCCGGATTGGAGGATGGTGCGAACGGACCGTTGGAAGTATGTTCACCTTCTGGCGGCGGGCAAAAAATCTTCATTTCCGAATGACGCGCCTAAGCTTTATGACATGAAGAACGACCCGGAAGAAAGTAAGGATCTCGCCTCATCCAAGGATCACGCGGCAACTCTGAGCGAAATGAAAAAAATAATGGATGATTGGTGGACTAAAACGAATACGGGGCCGATTAAATCTTTACCGCCGTCGAAACAGAAGACGAAGTCCAATAAAACGCCTCCCGGAAATCCTGAATGAAGAAGGCCAATATTTGTGTGTTTGTTGGCGGTGTGGTTCTTCTGTTCACGATCTTGTCCCTCAAGTATGTGAATGGATACCGTTATGGAGCAGGTGATCAGGCGACTGTAATTCCCTTTGTCAAAGATATTGCACACCCGGAGTTGTATCCTCACGATATTCATGTTGAGCTCCGCACTTACTATTACACGTTTCTATGGCATGGAGTGTCATGGCTCTGGAAGACATCCGGTTTGGAGCTCTCACATCTGTTTTTTGGTTTGTACTTTATCAATCTATTTTTGATTTTTCTCGCGACATACTTACTCGCGTATATCCTCTTTCGAAGACATGACGTGGCCTGTTTGAGCTTGTTGTTGCTGCTTTTTTACCGCGGATATTTGGCCGATACTCCGGTTCTGGAAAATATTTTTATTACAAGAACAGCTGCAACGGCGGTGGTCCTGTTTGCATTTTCCGCGTTTCTCCGAAAACGATATTTGATGACAGCCTGCCTTCTTGGCGTTGCTTTAAACGTTCATCCGCTCACTGCTTGCTACGCATTGTTTATGATCCTTGCCGCTGCGGTTGCTCTTTTTTCTGAAGTGCGTCCCTCAACATGGATCAAGAGCTTTCTGATATTTCTTTGCGTTTCTTCGCCTGTAGTTGCGTGGAAAATTCTTCATTCACCCGAATCCTCCAGATTGCTGTATGCGGATCCTGCATGGCTGGCCGTGATGCATCTTCGCGTTTCAAATCATCATTTTCCACTTAGCTGGAGTCCGCTTTTGTTTCTGCAGGCCGCGCTCAGATTGATCGTATTTCTGATTTCCTGGAAGCATAAACCGGAAAATTCACAACACCGGGCTGTTGTGGCATTTACAATTGCCACCGGACTGATGATGGCAATGGGGATAGTATTCGCCGAATGGTTGCCGGTCTTTATAGTCGTTCAGCTACAACTTTTCAGAAGTTTTTCTCTGATCGTTTTTTTCATACTTATCTGTTACGCTAATTTTTTCATGAAGTCGATGGAAGAATCGACCAGCCTCGCCGGAAAACTCACAGCCGCTATGTTGTCTATCGGACTATTTTTTTTGTTCAAACCGTTTGCCCGGACTTTTGCGTTTCTTGCCATCATTTTTTTGATGCTGGTCTATTTCGTTTTTGAACGGTTTCGGGGCAGGCCCCGCCCCATTTTCACAATTGTCGCAGTTGTTCTGTTTACAATTCTACTGTCAGTTCCAGCATCGAGAGCTCTGAACTCCGGTTTTTCAATAGCAAACGAGAGTGGATCAAAGTTTCAGGTACAAAAATGGTTGAAGGAAAAAACGAAAAGGGACGATCTGTTGATAGTGCCACCTCAGATTTGGGGACTTCGAATCGAATCGGAGCGGTCAGTGTACGCAGATTGGAAAGATGGATATCTCGCGCAATTGGATCCTCACTACAGATATGAATGGTTGAGACGAATGAAGATTCTTCAATCCGACCAGGATACTGAAAAGGAAAAAGGATTCAAAAAGTTAAAGGAAAAGGACTTTCGCCATATAGCAATCGAAATGGGAACTCCAAATACGTATGTCGTGACATATGCCGATTCGAATTTGATTTTCCCGTTGGTTTTTGAAAACAGCGATTTTCGTGTGTACAGAGTCACGCCCGGATGAAACACGGCTTATGATAGAATCCGTCCCTTATGAGAAGCGGTTCTGATTTCCGTTTATCTCTGCCTGATGTCGCGCTCATTTTGAGCCTTTCCATCGGCTTTTGGGAAGTTCTTTTTTTATTACATCCGCACTCACGATCCAGTCAGTTGGTGGTGAGTTTAGTCGTGCCGCTTGCTGTAACATCCGGTTTTGTATTCCTGGCTTACGTTATTGCGTACTACACTTTTGGACAGATACTCGTACGAAATTTCAAATTGTCTGCACATGCTGTCAAAATCTCTCTGGCCTTTTTCGTTGGTGCTATAACTCTGCTGATTTCACTACGGCTATCGATCAAGGGTTCTTTCGGTCTCGATTTGTTTCAGCTTAGTCTTCCGGTCATCGTGGTTATAACCACTTCGGTTGCTACCTATTTCGCATCTGAATATTTTCTTCAACATCCTGAGGGTTCATTCAAAGTTAGAGTTTTTGCCATTGTCTTTCCGTTTTTAATTGCAGAAACTGTCCTGACGATAATATTTGTAAAAGGACGAACAGTTTTTCCGCTTCTCCTCCCAATTTTTTTCCTAACTTTCTGGATCTTTTATCGCCTTGCAAGGACCCACATTCCTAAACGG
>JBKKAT010000435.1:0-3524 GCA_046714535.1 Acidobacteriota bacterium
GTCACACCATCTTTTGTGATTGTAGGAGAACCAAATTTCTTCTCCAGAATGACATTGCGTCCCTTAGGACCCAGCGTAACCTTGACGGCATCCGCGAGATTGTTTACACCCTTTAAAATAGATTGACGTGCTTCTTCACCATATTGAATTTGTTTCGCCATTCTGTACCTCCGTTATCGCTTAATCACGCCAAGAACTTCTTCTTCGCGTAAAATAATGTATTCAACATCCTGAAGTTTGACTTCCGTTCCGGTATATTTTCCAACCAGAATCCGGTCCCCGACTTTTACATCGAGAGGAACTCGTTCTCCTTTATCCAGGATTTTTCCATCCCCCACAGCTATTACTTCTGCTTCCAGGGGTTTTTCTTTTGCAGTATCGGGAATGATGATGCCACCCCTCATCTGCTCTTTCTCTTCAATTCGTTTTGCAAGTATTCGATCGTGCAAAGGGCGAATATTCACAGACATCGTAATTACCTCCACATGATTTTTTGTTAGAATTTCGGTAAGTTAAAAAAACAGGGTTAGTGTTAGCACTCACCTGTTAAGAGTGCTAATAATAGCATGTTTCTCGCTGAATGCAAAGTCCTTTTATGAGGCGGCCGTTCCGGCCACAACTCTCGTCGGGAGTTAGGCCAATGCCTGACCCGTGATCCTGCGGTAGATTTCCCGGTATTTGGCGGAAGTCTCCTGGACCACTTCTTCGGGCAATTCGGGGCAGGGGGGTTGTTTGTTCCACCGGATTTTCTCGAGGTAATCCCGGACGTACTGTTTGTCGAGACTTTTTTGACCACGCCCGGGTTCATAACCATCTTTAGGCCAAAAACGGGAGGAATCCGGAGTCAGCACCTCATCACATAAAATGATTTGCCCCTCATAGATGCCAAATTCAAACTTGGTATCGGCGATGATGATTCCCTGATGCAGTGCATGCTCGGATGCGCGTCTGTAAATATCGAGAGTCAGATCACGCAGCGACCGGGCTTGCTCTTCATTCAGGATCGACACAACCTGTTCGTAAGTGATGTTGATGTCATGTCCTGTTTCCGCTTTGGTTGCCGGAGTAAAAATTGGTTCAGGCAGGGAATCGGACTCCCTCAATCCGGCCGGCAAAGTTATGCCACAAACTGCTCCCGTTTCCTGATATTCCTTCCATCCTGATCCGGAAAGATAACCACGGGCCACACATTCGACAGGAAACATTTTTGCTTTTTTAACGATCATTGCTCTCCCTTCCAGCTCCGAATACTTTCGAAGCGGCTCAGGAAAGTCGGAAAAATTAGCCGTAATCACGTGGTTGTCTACCATTTCTCTTAAATAATGAAACCAAAACAGAGAAATCTGGGTTAATACTTTTCCCTTATCAGGAATTGGATTGGGTAAAACATAATCGAACGCGGAAATTCGGTCAGAAGCGATGAAGAGCAAGGAATCGCCCAGGTCATAGATGTCCCGAACTTTTCCGCGACCCTTTAAGGGATATTCGGATATCGATGTTTCAACAACGTTGCTCATAATTTCGCCTCCTTATTTTCCACTCCGTGGTGAAGGAGAAAGTATAATCTGTGATAATCGATTCGCAAAGAAAAATGACAGATTCTTTTCGCGATGATCCCGCTTAAGTCAAAAAGAATTTCATGAAATAAACAGCACACGTTGCATAAAAAATACCTCTGGCCAGCGCGGGATGATTGATTTTCATCCAATGCCACGCCAGCGCCGTAACGATCATCAAACCCACCAAACCAAAAGTAACCGCGAAAGCGGGAGTAAATGTAAACATCTGGCCCACATCTTTGGAAAGATGATGGGGCATAAAGGAAGCTCCATAGACAAGCACCAGATGCAGGCCATAAACCAGCAGTGATTCTTGTCCAACTATGTTCAGGATTGATTTTTCAGGCTTTTTTTTCTGCTCATAGTACCAGAGCCCGGCAAGTGTGAAGAAAATAAATCCTATCTTCATCATGAAATGGCGCGGACTGGAACGGGCCGGATCCACGTACTGGTAATACTGCCACGGCGTGTAAAAAAGAATAAAGGCTCCGATAAATAGAATGACGCCGCTGATCGCCAGAAACGCGAAGAATCGTCTCTCATTTTCCGTGTTACGGACTCGAAGGTAGATCCAGCAAATGCAAGTGCCGGCAAAAGAGTAAGCGGCCCATGGAAACAGAGGAAAGAGTGCGCCATGCATTGCATTGATGTAGTCCGAAAAGGGAACTGGCAAATAATCGCGTGGATCGATGTAATAAATAAAAGGAGTGACAAACACAATTACAGCAGCAAGAATCAAAAGCGTGGCCATAACCAGCTTTTGATTTCTCAGGATCACGCTAAGGAACAGTGAAAATAGAAGGGAGAGCGCAATTAATTGCAACACATCGCAGCGAAGAAAATACAGGATTGTTTCTCTTGTGGAGTGGAGCATCGTCTGAAGGGACCAGGCCGGCAAGTGAAGCCAGTAAGCAACGGCAAGAACGAAAAGGAGTCTGCGAAGCTGCATCCAGAATGGTTTTTCAAGCCGGAGAAAATTATCCCACTTTCGCTCCAAACCCAGTGCAAATGCGAAGCCGGAAATGAAAATAAAGGATGGAGCGACCATTCCATGAAGCAAATCTAAATAGTGAAACTGTTTTGTAGGACGCAGTGCTGGAAGAATCGTGGAATTGAATACATGTCCTTCGATCATGATAAGGACAGCCAGTCCACGAAAGATGTCTATGAAAAGCAGGCGCCTGGTGGCCCCTCCGGAAGGGGGGCTGGTTGTCATAAGGTCTGCAACAGCTCTTCAGGATGTTTTGCCGCGCTAACTTTGGCGTAGACGCGATCGATCATCCCCTGAGGATCGATCACATACGTGATCCGTTTTGCGTATTCCTCTTCCGGGGCATCACAGGCTCCGTATGCCATACCGATTTGGCGGGAAGTGTCGCATAAAAGGGGGTAGGGAAAGCTGAATTTCTTTGCAAATGCTGCGTTGTCGTCAGCGTTATCGAAACTGATACCAAGGATTTGCACGTTCTTTTTCTCAAACTCCTCAAATTTGTCCCGGAACCCGGTTCCTTCAGCCGTTCAACCGGGTGTGTTTGCTTTGGGATAGAACCATAAGATCACCTTCTTACCGAGAAAATCGGATAAAGATGTTTCCTTTCCGGTGTGGTCATGCACCGTGAAATCAGGAGCTTTTTGACCAACTTCCAATAGCTTCATAACACCCTCCACTAGTCACTGGTCACTAGTCACTAGTCACTTTACACTATCTGGTGGCACATCGGAACCTTTTGCATGTATTATTACTTCGGCTGTGCCGTCTAACAATTGGGAAGGTCTATAAGTATGAAGCGGAAACTTTTTTTTGTTTTATTTTGCGTTGCCTGGGCGTTCGTGGCGTCGGCAGAAATTCCAGGATCAAAGGTTGAGAAGATTTACGATAGCGATGGAGATCGAATTTTCGAGAATCTTCGGGAAAGAATGCAAAAAGCAAAGTCCGGGGAACTTTTGCCTGTCGTGATTTTGTAC
>JBKKAT010000436.1:0-3544 GCA_046714535.1 Acidobacteriota bacterium
CTCCGGTAACATTCACGGCCACAGGAGTTGGCCTTGCGGACGTCAGATTTAAAATACAAAGTGATGCAACCATGTTTACCAACTTGCAGCATGTTACGATAAATAACAACACCAGCTACTCGTTTAAGGCGACCGCACAAACTACATGGAACAACAGTCACGCTAAATTTTTTGACTCCTCGATACCCGGATTTGGGGGAACCGCTTTAGGTTGCAACATAGTTCCACATACGCCGCCATCCTACCGCGTTGGAAAGTCAGATCTTAAGATCTCAAAGGCGACTGTTTACCGGTTTTTGCCTCAACCGGAAATTTGTGCCGGCACTGCCAGGATTGAAACTCAGGCGAAGTACTGTATGGATGGCCCATTTGCGTTGCCTACTCCTACTGCAGCCGTTCCACAAGTGGAAAAACTCCAGAATGTTGGAGGGATTATTTACACGGTGACAAATAATTCCAGCTTTATTATTACGCAACCTTTCAAGGTTCAGCTTAAGAGTGGTTTTAAAGTTGTCAAGGAAGACATTGTCAACGGATTGCCAGCAGGCGGCCACAAAGTCTTCACATTTGCTAGACCGGAAAGCAAAAGAAAGTTGATGCGTCACATCCAATGTCTTAGCAGCTGTTACGATTTGGATGAAGCACCCTATAACTGGAGGGATCCAGTCTATACGACTGTTGTGGATGCGGATGGTCAAATCGAGGAAGTAGATGAAAACAATAATAATGTAACGTCCGATTGATCGGGCGTAAAAATGCAACCTCTCAAGTGACCTGCAGCTAGCAACTTGGAGGGATCTTAATCCGATATATACTTAAGCCAATCAAGGAGGGGTCATGACGGACGGAATTCGTAGAACCAATCCAGGTATAAATCCTGCGATAGATACCAACACCAACCAGGTTGAGAACGATGGCAAGGCCAAGGTCAATTCTACAAAACAACCGGTTCCGGGATATTCGACTGTTCGTGATTCCTACGAAGCTACGAAGTCCGCGATCAATCAGAATACAAAGCCGCCCTCCTCTGACGCGCAGCCAAAAAATGATGCAAGCACCGCTAATCTTTTGAATCAACAGCTGACTACAGCGCGTCTCGGATCACCGCTTTTCTCTACAAAAGCAACGCAAACTGGCGGTAATAAAGACATGGCATCGCTATTGTCCCGAGAATTGAAAACAGTAGGTGTAGAAATGAGTTCGCCTGAGAAGCTGCGTCAAATCTCGGACGCGATAAACAAGGGAACAAACGCAGCAGATGGTAATACGCCACTACCCCAGCAGGATCCTGGAAGGATATCTGATCGTAGTCAGGTTCTACCGAAATACTTCCTTAACGAGACGATAGCGGAGGCAAAAAACAAAATTAATGAGGCGGAGCGCCAAATCCATCAATTGAAAGAAGAGATCAAAGAGCTGGTAGACCAGATCAAAGCACTCGATGAGAAGATAGCCGAAGCGGAGGCAGCATATCAAGAGTCGCCCACTCCCGAACTCAAGGAAAAGATTGCTCAGTTGAAAGAAAGAAAAGAAACCCTAGAAGATGAAATCAAGCAAAAAACTGAGCAGATCAAAACCCTGGAAACAGAGGTCAAGACCCTACACGGTCAGACTGGGCAACCGGTAGATAAGCCGGCTCAGGATGTCAGCAACATGGGAAAGTAGCTAATGTTTCAGACGATCTACTCTAGAATTCCTTCCAAAACTAAAAGAGGCTGACGTTCTTCAACGCCAGCCTTTTCATAATTAATCTTGGCAACGACCCACTCTCCCAACACGTTACCATGTTAGTACCGCGTTGTCTGAAAGTTGAATAGAAGCGGGCTGCAATTGTGTACACAATGATTCGTTCTCGGTTTCACCGGTCGCGAGACGGAAACCGCGTTTCTATGTAAGGAATGATGTCTTCCTTTTTCAGTTTTACTGTTCCGGGACCGCTCCGGACGTAAAAGTCCCCATCAGGATTTTCATTCGGGCCTTTCCATTTTAGATAGACTGGTTCGGGACTTCTCCTGCAGCTCACAAGGCAAACAGGCCAATATGAAATCCAGAACATCGCGGGGGATCAAACACAGATCGCGATCATAATCTGTGTGGGACCGTTTGCGGTACCCGCCCGGAACGAATTCCCCAAATGGATCCGCTGTTTCGCTGACTGCGGTTGGGTCTCCTGCATATGCATCCGGACCGAATTGCAGGAGCGTCCGTTCGATCGTTTCTTCGAAATTTCGTTCGGAGATGTCCGGCATGGAACCCTCAGTACAAGTTTGTTAGTCTCAAGCGGTGACTTTCAATTGTCGAATCGATGACAGCTCATCACCAAGCGTCTCTTTTTCCATCTCGAGATCATATCGGGTCTGCAGATTCATCCAGAACCGCTCCGACGTTCCAAAATAACGGGAGAGCCTGAGCGCAGTATCCGCCGATATGGCCCGTTTTCCATGGACGATTTCGTTGATCCGGCGTGGAGGAACAGAAATCTCCTTGGCCAGGCGATACTGGGTGACGTTCAGTGGGCGAAGAAATTCCTCCATAAGAATTTCACCCGGATGAATCGGCGACATCTTTTTTTTCATATCAACCTCAATGATAGTCCGCTATTTCAACATCTCCGGCATCTGAGCCTGTCCAGCGGAAGCAGACCCTCCACTGGTTGTTAATTCGGATGCTGAATTGACCTTTACGATTTCCTGAAAGGCTTTCCAATCGGGTACCCGGAGCAATCCGTAGATCATCTAACCGCTCAGCTGCGTCCAGGAGTAGCAGCTTGCGAAGCGCAGCCCTCTGTACGGATTGTGAAAATCTCCTCACATATTCTCGACGAAACACTCTTTCCGTCTCTTTGTTTTTAAATGTGAGTATCAATCAACAATAATAACGTGGCGCGATAATATCGTCAAGCGTTATGCCATTTTACAATACAGTCAAAGAAGGCTCGCAACGGAAAGTTGGCCTTGAGTATTAAAGATTCCTTTAATAGCAGGGATCCTTATTAAAGGATAACGCCTTTCGCTTTAATTACCGGATTCAACGATTTCCTTGGGATCAGGCATTTCTCCGCGCACATCGATTTTCCCGGTCACCGCAGCCGAAATTAGCGCCGTCCTGTATTCTTGCAGATGTGAACAAGCCATCGAAATTTTAGCTTCCAAGCTATCGATTTTCTCAACTTGTATCATGATGAAGTCTATAATGGCATTCTGTTCGAGGGATGGCGGAATTGGGAAATATGTGTTAGCTATAACGTCCAACTCTAAACTCTCTACAGTTGCGCCCTCTTTTTTCCATTCCGAAAGCAGGCGATTTTCCCGGCCTTCAATTAAGTACAAAATATGGCAATCCCGGTGTTGCAAAACAGTTGTTCCGGCAGAGCGATCAATGCTTCGAGCCAGTCGTTTTCCAGGATCCAGCGGCGGTGCTTTAATAGGCGAACAGCCTAACCCTTGGGACCTGCTTCAGCCCCAGGATGCGATGAGCCGACATCGAGGTGCCAAACCTTGCCGTCGATGTGGACTCTTGGGCAAGATCAGCCTGTTATCCCCGG
>JBKKAT010000437.1:0-2780 GCA_046714535.1 Acidobacteriota bacterium
GCTCTGAAGACCCTGAAAAATTGCCTCCAACTCCATTACATTTGAAGTAGTAGCAGCCGCGCCGCCGGATACGACTTTTTCGCTTTCCCTATACAGCAGGATTGCACACCATCCACCCGGTCCAGGATTCCCTGAGCAAGCACCATCCGTGTAGATTCTTACATCTGCTGGTTTCTCCGTATCCATACTTACCTCCAAATGCGTTTCACAATTTCACGGGTTAGGAACCAAGAAAACCACACCACTTCCCTACCCTCCAGCGTCCGTAACCTGCCACGATGTTGGACTATCAACCTGGCATTAAGTGGCTCACATTCATTATTGGAAGCAGAAAGAACAAGAACACAACTGTAGCCACTGCATTACTTCAATGGTCATTTGCAGCACCATCCGTTGCTCCGCCGTTGGTCTAATCGATTCCCCTGTCGCTTTCTTTAAGACAAAGAAAACAATGCCCCAGTGGTCTATCACTGCTCAGCACGTCGGTGTAGCACTAACCGAGGTAGCCCGAACTCGCTGGAGTTAGCCGAGCGTAAGCGAGGCATCCAGCGAAGGTGGGGCTACCGAAATAGGGGCTGATAGGCACAAGTGATGGGCACAACTCGCGACCCGCATCTGATTCTACGGTAAAGCCTTATAAAATAAACGGTCCTCGACCCTGGCGGTCACACCTTCTCAACGGTCGTATCCCCCCGAGTGTGAATTGACCCATAGTTTGTCCGGTTTGGACAAACTATCAATCCAGTGACTTTCGGACAAACTATCACTACCTGCAACCTGAGTGTGAAATGAACTGTGATTCCAAAACGATCATCTTGAAAACAGGTGTGTTAGGAACAAGAATAGTTCCACATACGCTTCCGACAAAATGGTCTATTGCTTCCCATTCGATGAAGTTCCAGAAACTATTTTGGACGGCTGAGGGGATTTGCTGAAGAATCTGCCAGATCCAGCCCTTTCGCGGTAAGTGTGTATCCGCCAAGCTTATGAACGTCAATGAGTCCCAATTCTCGCGCGACCGTGATATACGGCTCTAATTTGTAGACTGGTATGCCGAGTTCCATCGCGAGCAATGAGCCGTTATAACCGTATTTTTGTTGACGTAAAATCGCAAAGAGCCCTCGACCGATCGGGTTGCCCTGAAGTTCAGAGAGCAAGTGATTCTCATCTCGATGAGGAACGGTACCTCGCCCCTTGATCTTCCGGAACTTTTCTATTCTGGCGATGTGCTCTTCAAAAGTGTGATAATTCTGTATTCCTTTCGCTCTGTTTTTCCTGCCTTGAATGGTGCCATCAATTGCTTTTTTTAGGTAGTCCACAAGCATTTCGAAGTTGGAAACTGGATTAAAGAAGGTTTTGTGCCCGAAAGTCCGTTGTATGTTCTTGTGGATGACAGCGTGGTGAAAATTTATGTTTCGTCCATAGGAGAGGTCGGCCTTGCGGAGGTCATAGTATCGACCGATAAGATAATCAATGTATCCGCGTCTGTCCAAATCTGCCCCAATTGAACCAGGAGGATGGGCTATTTTCGGTCTCCTGGAAGTCGAAATCTTGATGATCTGCTGGGCAATATCACCATGGACGATGGATCCACTCACTGAAACGGGCGCAGCTGTCGCTTTCGGCATGCCTCCTGAAGAAATGAATGCCTCGTGTTCTATTTTCCAACAGCGCAGGAGTTCAACTGGATACTTCTTCTCATCGTCATCAATCTTTTTTGCGCAAACCCTGCACAACCAAATTGCGTTTGAGATGTGTCTGCGATCTGCATCGCTCATGCTTGCGTCGAATCGCGCTTCCCCATTTCTGGCCGCACGAATGTGCGCTGCTTCTCCTAGATTGACGGCCTTGTCGTCTTGGGAGTGCGCATGGCTGGTGAATCGCCTGCAATCGGGGTTTGAACAGAGCTGGCCCGCGCGTTTGGCGAGAATCTCTTTTGTTCTTCCTGTGAAATCCGGCCCCTGCGACATAATATTACCAATAATATTAACCTTTCTGCCGGGTCTTTGAAGAGAAATTCTTACGCACCGCCTTATCAGATATCTGGGTAGGTTATGTTTCTAGCCGGGTCATCAAATATCTAAAGTAGCTCTGGCTCCCGCTCGACACCATGGCGTGAATTGGTCAGTTGAATCCGGAATAGAGGAGCCTTTCGGGATTTGGGAAGCATTGGCTTCTTTTCCGGCACGATTTCTTAGTCTTCCGTACAGATACGGAAATTTAGCCATGAATCTTTGGGTATCAAAGCCGAGTATTTCGGCATATTGCTCCGGCCTTAGGTTGGGCCGTTCCTTCCGCAGCTTGTCGAGCGTCCACCTAAAATAGTCGTCTCGGGGACGCAGGAATAGTGAATTCTTGCATTTGGAACAATAACCCGGACGCGAATGATTGGCGATTAGAGGAATCGTGTTGCGGCAGATATAACAAATCTCGGCAAGTAGCCGCTTATGATGAACACAATGGGTTACATCAGAAAAACACCAATAAAGGCGGTCATAGACTGGTTTTCCAAGCGAGTAATCCTCACGATAGCAATCTATGCACCAGGCCTTTCGCTTTTTCATGCCGGGTCCAACTCCGAGCAGACGACGGTTCTCTTCGAATGCTTTCACGGTTAAAACATGCAAATCATACCGCCCTGTAAAGACCTGAACCGCTTTCAGGCATTCTTGACATCGGTTGTCGTTCATAAGATTCGCCTTTCGCATAGACTTCAAATCGCGCGATCGCCCGACCAGTTTAGAGATAAGCCCTTTTACACTGACGGAATGCACCAGTGC
>JBKKAT010000438.1:0-4770 GCA_046714535.1 Acidobacteriota bacterium
ATACTCGAATTGGGATGCGGCGGGGGCAACAACGCCTGGTATCTCAAAAAAGATTTTGAGATGACGCTAACCGATCGATCGGTTGCGATGCTGCAAATGAGTAGAAAACAAAATCCGGAATGCAAGCACATTTGCGCGGACATGCGAAGCCTGCGTTTGAATAAATTGTTTGATGGAGTGTTCCTTCATGACGCGGTGGTCTACATGCTAACGGAAGAGGATCTCCGCGCGTGTTTTGCTACTGCTTCTGCGCTCTGCCGTACGAATGGGCTTTTTGTAATCGCACCCGATTGTACGAGAGAAACGTTTGAGGAAGGTCCCGAATACGAAGAGCACGAGGCAGGCGACCGGTCCGCTCAATACATCGAAATCTGCACCGATCCGGATCCCACAGATACTGTCTTCAACTACGATTTCATCATCTCGTTAAAACGGAATGAGGAGCGACGAATCCTCGTGGATCGCCAGCATGGTGGTTTGTTTTCGCGCAGGATCTGGTTGGATTTGCTCGAGCAATCTGGCTTTGCGGCCCGCCTCATCACGCACACACTCATTTCAGAAGGAAGCAACGAAAACATCGAAGTATTTGTAGCGAAGAAATAAATCCTTCACGGTTTGCGTCTTTGCGTTTAGATGCAAAGGCGCAAAGAAAGTTACTGAAGTGGAAGCAGCGTAACGAGAACGCGATCCAGACGATTACGCCAGCTTGCCCATCCAAACGATTCATGTGTTTCACCACCGGCCGGTTTGTATCCACGTTCCCGCAGATACCGGATCAGACGGCGATTCGCTTCCGGGAGATCCCAATTCTCACGCCTTGTGCGCAGGTCATACAGGCCCCAATCCAGATAGATTTGCAGCGGCTGTTCCTGAGCCGTTTTGATCAAATTGCGAAGGATCTGCTCATCGCTACTCAGCGTGAACAACGATTGAGAACCGAACGCGCCGAATAATCCGGGATGTTTCAACGCAGTCACGAATGCATCGGGACCTGAATAACCATTCGCGAGAATTGCGCGGTCTTCGGGATTTGATTTTGTGCGGAAATGATCATCGATATATTTCACGACTTCTTTCGCAAGGAAAGAAGTCATCAATTCGTAATATTGCGCCGGGTCCCGTGGTGGGTTCTCTCCCAGGTTTACTTCACCCACGAATGCAGTAATGGCAGGCCGCATCGAACGGCCTCTCAGATGATCCAGCGCATTCGTGAAAAAACCTTCCTTGCGCGCGGCCTCGCCATCCAGCACCAATAGCAATGGGTACCGGTCGTTGCCGGATTTGTATCCGGGAGGCAAATAAACGTCCACCTTCACGCTGACACCTTTATGGAGAGACGAAACGATTTCTTTTGATTCGATGATTCCGCGCTGTTTCGGCGGCGCTTCCTTGGAAAACGAACCATCTTTCCAGGCAGGCATCGTAAATATGGATACCTCTTTGCCCCGTTCATCTTTTGTCTTTCTGGGATTTTTCGGATCCGGAAGCTGTTCTTCATAATTCTTCACGTAACGATAAGTGATCAGCGCATCCGGTTCCAGCTGCGTGTGATACCAGAACAGATCGGTATCAGCAACGCGGTGCATCGGTTCTTCCTGTCTTGCTCCAATCATGTCTCCCGTAATGCCGATGTCCTTTGCTTCGCCGCGAAAGAGGAAGTAGACGTGACCGGGCCATTCCACATGCGGATAGGAAGTCACACCCGAAAAAAACTTTTCTATCGTTTCATTTTTGTTTGTCGCTTTTTCGACATCCGCAAGAAAGCCGGCAAACCGCGCGGATAATTGCGGAGCAACCACCGCCGGTGTGGGAGCCGAAGCGACGTTTTGTTGCCATTCGATGCGCGAGATTTGTTTCATACCGCGCGCAAAGATTGCGCCCGATGAGAAACTGGGAGGAGTCCAGGACACGGAAGTTAGATTGACTTTCGCGCGTTCGGTCCATCCTTCCGGACTCGCCGCGCCCATGTGCAAAGACCCTTCCTTGGTTTGAATCACCAGATTGCCATCAACGATCATGAGAAACCCATCACTCACGGCTCTGGTCCTCCACACAATCTCGCCGGTCGCAGCGTTCACACAGCTCAGAACCCGGCCGTTGAAGCCATAGAAATTTCCGTTGTGATAAACAGGAATGCTATATGTACTTTTGAAAACAGGCGCAGTCCAAACTTTTTCTACCGTGATTTTGCCTTCACCACTGGAAACCAGACGAATCAAGGAGGAAGAGTCGGGTTTATTTTTTATCAGCATCTCTCCTTCCCGTGCGGGAACCACAACCAGGCTTTGCGCAGCCATCGGATGCTGTGGACCTTCATGCGGATATTCCCAGACGATTTTTCCTTGGGCTGCATCGATTCCGAATATTTTTGTGTCACCGGCGGCCACGACGATTTCCTGATTCTTCCAATTGATTTTGGCGGGAGATTGATAATTCAGTGTGTCATTACCAATGGACCACAGTTTCTTTCCCGTTGCCGGATCGAAACCGGCGATGAATTTGTCCTTTACACCCACCTGAAGAACCAGCACACCTTTCGAAATTAAAGGGGAAGACCCGAACCCGTAGTATGGCTTTTCGAGTCCTTCGTTTTTTGCAAGATTGGTTTCCCAGATCTTTTTTCCGGTTCGCAAATCCACTGCAATGAACTCGCCACGCGGCGCAATTGCAAACGCTTTTCCATCAGCAATCGCCGGTGTGCTAATGGGACCATCATGAGATCCGTCATGCCCTTTGTAAGTTTCAGCGATTGCGATTCTCCACAGTTCTTTGCCGGTTTTTTCATCAAATGCCGCAATGAGATCGTTTTTGCCATCGGAAAAACCGGTTAGCGCAATACCTTCAGAAATCGAAACACTGGAATATCCGGATCCCGCTGCAACAGACCAGGCAACTTTCAAACTGCCCGAAGGATCTTTCGCAAAATTCGTTCCTGAATTCGCAACGCCATCCGTGTTCGACCCCCGAAAGGAAGGCCATTCACAAAAGGCGTAATGCGTGGTGAAAAAAAGAATCAATAAAAACGCAGCATTCTTGAATGTAAGTTTCATAGTTGCTCATTGTACACCTGATTCGGTTTCATCTGCGGCTTTGCCGCTTTAGGACTTTGCGTCTATGCGTTGTAAACTCAATTCGTCCATGGCCACAGCGGAGGGGTAAAATGCTTTTCAAAAGATGTCTCGCAATCGCATTGTGTTTTTTCATCACAGCTACGTCCTTTGCCGGACTTGAATGCGGTGGGAAGAGTGAATTAACCGGAGCGCCAAAATGCAATCCCGGCTACATCAAGGCTGAGAATTTAGGAAAGCATACGCTGAACATGAACTGTAAGGAGGGGTTTTTTGATCCGATTTATGGTGGAACCTGTTGGTCCTGTGATGGCTGGGTGCGCTCTGCAACGCATATTGAGGAGTCCGATGCTTGCTGGCAAGCGGCGCATGAAGAGTATGCGCGAGCGGTTTGGCAAAAGAACGCGGCCTTCGCGTGGGATTGTTCCAGCGGAACATTCTGGGACGGCTGGGATGGCGGAAAATGCTGGAAATGTCCGTCCGATTATCCACGGCGCAGCGTGCATCATATTGCTGATACAAAAGCATGTATCAAGGATGTTGCACACCAGACAAAGTCCGCGAGATTCATCAAAAACAACGGTTGCCCGGAACACAAAGGCAAACCTTTTCTGGATGCCGGCACGGGAAATTGCTATACCTGTCCCACGAAGGATGCAAACGCAAATATTATTTTGACGGAACGATCTGCGGAACACGTTGACGGCGACAACGCCTGTAAGATCATTTTTCGCTGGAAGCCCGCGACATACGCCGATCCCGGAATCTACGGATTGACAGGAGCGGAAGGAATACTGACGGCGATGTTAGAGCATCCAGAGGTGATTACCACCTATTTATATCAGGTTGCAATTCAGAAGGGACTCTCCTTTTCCACTGGCGCGGCGGATCAATATGTGAAGGACACATGGGCATCTATGTCACAAAATCCAGGAGCGAGTGAAGCTTTAAAGGCGTTGCTGTTTATCAATCTTGTCGCTGCGATCAATAAGCCTGCGGTAGAACGCAATTCTGTTGGCAAGCATTCTTGCAATCAATAGCCACGTACATTCAGAAGCGCCGCACCTTTGCCGCACAGGAAGCGCTGGATATGTACGATGCGTGGAAAGCGGATGTGGAGAATCAGAGAAATCAGAGGGCACAGAGCCGGCTGGAAGTCATGATGTACTACGGAACTGTCCCACCAGATTTTGAAGGTGTTGCGGCGGCAACGATGGCTATGGGAGCCGCTGCGATGGGCACAATGGGTGCGATCTACTCAGCGTCGGCATATTCTGCAGCAGCAGAAGTGACGTTTCGTACGGTGACAAGTGTGGTCCATGGCGTCACGCGCACAACGCAACTCCGTCACGCTCCTCAGGCGCTCTACGAACTCACAAAGTCGCTCAGCGCATTTGCATCGGGAGGTCAGGCTGCTCTGGCGGTTGCAGCCGGCGCTACGGTTATCGCTATTGTGGGCTCGATTCTGGTTTCCATTGCAATCGATCAATTCATCCAGATCGTAACAGCCCGGCCGAAACTTGAAGCTGCGCATTCTCTGGCCAATCAACCGGTGGATTTAGCGGAGCTGGTCAAAACGCCGGACCAACTCGCGTTCTGGTGGGCACTCGCGACGGCTCCGAATACCTCTTCTCTTACTTTGAGGTCGGCAGCCGAAAAAGCTTACCAGAAAGTACAAGCAGGCAACTTTGCTGTTCTACCC
>JBKKAT010000439.1:0-4820 GCA_046714535.1 Acidobacteriota bacterium
CTGCGCAAGCCTGGAACGCGACCCGCGCTGGAATGCGTTCCCTATCAAAATGAAACTACCGCTGGATTGAACGGATCGGTACTCTTTTACCGCAAACTGCCGTTCCACGATATGGTGAAAGAGTTCCTGCTTAGTTGGGACAATCGCGCTTTACATCAATGAAGTAAATCGCTAAATTAATCTCTGCGTTCTCCGCGTCCTCTGCGGTGAAACTCGATCATGAGCAAGAGCAGGATCAAGAGCAAGAGATAAATTCGGAGGGATGGCCGAGTGGTTTAAGGCGGCGGTCTTGAAAACCGCTGGGGGTGCAAGCTCCCCGTGGGTTCGAATCCTACTCCCTCCGCTTAAAGCGTCTGTCGCGTCTGGCGTCTGTGGCAGAACCCATCCATTTGCTGCTTTGCGACCGGCGAAGGCTCAGCGGCGTCGTCGCGTCGATTCTTTGCTCATCGGTCTCCTACGAAGTTGGTTGCATGTAATCCAATCCGGACAAAGGAACGTCTATTGGAGTAAGGAGAAACACATGAGTATGAATGTCTTCAAAAACCTTGGCCGGAGTCTCTTTATTCTTGTGTTGTTTGTTCATGCAATCGAGTTACAGGGCAGCGAAGAGAAACGTGATCTCTCCAATCGGAATGAGAAACGATTGGAACGTTTTGAAAAACAAACGGATGAACTTCGCGCGCTCCTGAAAATCCCGGGCTTGTCCGCCGTCATTCTCAAAGACCAAAAGGTATTATGGGCGAAAGGATTCGGTTTCGCAGACTTTGAAAACCGCGTGTCTGCTACGCCCGATACCGTTTATCACGTCGCTTCATTGACCAAAACCTTCGCTGCGACGCTGATCATGCAAATGGTTGAGCAGGGGAAATTGGACCTTGATGAACCGGTCTCCCGTTACTCCAGCGATTTCAAGGATGATTCGGTCAAAATCAAGCACCTGCTGACTCACACTTCGGAAGGAACGCCCGGGGAAAAATATAAATACAGCGGAAATCGATTCGATTACCTGACGGCGGTGATTGAGAAAAAGACGGGCCGACCCTTCCGCGAAGAGATGGTGAAAACTTTCCTGGACCCTTTAGCGATGTCGAGCACTGTGCCGGGGCATGACGTGGTGGACGAAACGGAGAAGTGGTCTGCCCTGTTGGGAAAGGAAAACCTCAACCGTTATAAGAACAGTCTGTCGAGATTTTCCCAGCCCTATACCTTTTATGGTGATGGTGAGATCTTGCATGTCCCGTACCCGCAAAAAGGCATTGGCGCGGCGGCGGGGCTGATTTCAACCGTTTTGAACATGGCAAAATTCGACGCGGCAATCGATCGCCACCAATTTGTGAAAAAGGAAACTCAGGAAAAAGCCTGGACGAATTTCATCTCGAACAGCGGAAAACCCTTGCCTCACGGATTGGGGTGGTTCGTTGAAAATTTTCATGGCGTCAAATTGATCTGGCATTACGGCCACTGGGGTACGGGATTTTCTGCAACTTATCTGAAAATACCCGAGAAAAACCTGTCACTCATCATGCTTTCGAACAGCGAGGCTCTTAGCGACCACCTGTTCCAGGTGCCCGGGGAACACATCGTAAATAATGTTTTCGTCTGCAATTTCCTTCGCGCGTTTGTCTTTGAAGACAAACAGGCAGACGACTGCGAACGCGATTCGAAAATGGCCGTAACCAAGTGGCTGGCGGAGCGCAAAGCGAAGGCGCCCGCGATCGTTTCAGTAGATCCTAAAATCCTTGAAGCCTATGTCGGACAATACAAATACGACGCGACCGAGACCGAGCCGGAGCGAATCTGGACAGTTACTCGCGAAGGCAACAAGCTTTTTATAGATATACCCAGAAATAACAAGACAGAGATGTTTGCCGAATCAGAAACGAAATTCTTCCTCAAAATATGGCCGGTTCAAACAGCCGATCTGAGCATGACTTTTGTGAAAAAGGAAGGCCAGGTCACCCAAATAGATTTTGTTAATTACGGGGAAAAATATAGCGGAAAGAGGATGAAATAGCGCCAGGCGTTTGCGCCCCTCGTGTTTATTTCGTTGGAGTCTGCTTCGAGGATCCTTCCCGCAAAACGTGCACCGAACCGGCCTGGAAAGGTCCAAACGATTCCCGCTGGCGACCGGGCCAAATCACGGTTACATCTTGCACTGCATTAAGATTGGCAAGCCCGAAATGGACTCGCGGATCGTTGCTGGCAAGGTAGCTATAAGCCGTTTGAATCTGGTTGCACTGTTTTCCCTGTAAGGTGGTGATACACACCATAGCGCCGGCAGCATCCAATCCATGTCGATTGAATATACGGAACATGATCCAGTGTCCTTTCTTCCCCGCGTGATTTTGTAGCAGCCGAACTCGACCGCCGTTGTTTACCACCAAAATATCCACGTCGCCATCATTGTCATAATCACCAAAGGCTGCGGCCCTGCTGTTCTCGATCAACCCATCACGCGTGCCATCCTGTAGCGGATATTCTTCAAAGCGTCCATTTCCTGTGCCGCGAAACAACTGGTTTGGTTCAGCAAAAACATCTTCGGTTAGCGGTTTTTGCGCTCGGATCACGCGACCATTCACCACATACATATCGGATTTCCCATCGTGGTCAAAATCCACTGCAGCCGTTCCGAAGCCGGTGTAGGGAAGACTGGGAGGCCCGAGTCCCGTTCTTGCTGTAATGTCTTCGAACAAACCATGCTCATTTATGAAGAGTGTGTTGGTTTCATCCCGTAAGTGAGTGACAAAGAGATCGAGATCTTCATCATTTTCAAAATCGAATGCCATCACGCCCATTCCGGCTTCCGCTTTTCCCACGCGGTTCACTGCGCAACCGGAAAGGATGGCCTGATCAGTAAAAGTACCATCCCCATTATTGATCCATAGCTGGTTCGGGTCGCTATCGTTTGCCACAAAAAAATCAATCCTGCCATCTTGATTGAAGTCGCCCACGACAATGCCAAGTCCGTTCCCTTTCGCCTTTGTAATCCCGGCTTGCTCCGTAACATCATTAAATTTTCCATTTCCCGAATTGTGATACAGAGTGTCAGTGGCCGGCGCATTATAGTTCAATGGATGGCAGTAATCTTTTTCGTTACCGCCGGTGAAGCATTCGATCTCACGTTTCGGAGACCAGTCAATATAATTAACGACATAAAGATCAAGTTTGCCGTCATTGTCATAATCAACAAAAGCCGCGCTTGTCCCCCATCCGGTCTGGCCGACCCCCGCGTCTTCTGTTACATCGGTGAAAGTGCCGTTTCCTTCATTACGATAGAGCACATTCCGCCCAACGTTCGTTACATATAGATCCACGTCACCATCACCCTCGTAATCGCCGACAGCACAACCCATTCCATAACTTTGATCACCTACTCCGGCTGCAGCGGTGACATCTTCGAAAGTTCCATTGCCTCGATTTTGATAAAGACGATTGCGTGGGCGATCGGGTGCGATTCCGGTCAGGTCGCCACCTTGTACAAGATAGAGATCTAGATCATTATCGCCATCGTAGTCGAGCCAGGCAGCGCCACCAGACATGATTTCGGGCAGCCAATAGCGTATGGTCCGGGCACGCACATGCTGGAAATCGAGTCCAGCCTTTATTGAAACTTCTTGAAACCATGCTTCGGCACGTGGAATCTCGGAAGGCTTATTTCCGGCTTTAGGACCGGAGTTGCAAGCGAAGAAACTAAGCGCTACTAAAAGAACGAAGCCGGTATGTCTCAGGCAATATTTGAGGATGTCGCCAAACGAGCCGTTCACAGTTTTCCTATTTTGGTGCGGTCTGTAACTCCTGACCGAGGCGCCGTACGAGTGGATGATCAGGCGCTATCTTGCGAGCCCGGTTCAGGGCAGCTTCTGCTTCAGAATAATCACCCAACACTAGACTCGCGCGACCTTTGCCAACCAGGGCTGGCAGCATTTCTGGATTCAGTTTTAGAGCTTTCTCATAAGATTTTTGTGCCTCTTCATTTGCTCCCTGCTGCATGTACAAGTCTCCAGCAAAAGCATGATTTTGAGGATCCTGCGGATTTTGTCGCAATGCTTCCTCTATACTGATCAGCGCTTCTTTGCTGCGGCCCAATCGCAAGAGCGCCAGACCACGGGAAAAATATCCGCGATCCAGATTCGGCGCAAGACGGATAGCCGAATCCGCAAAATCCAAAGCCTTTTGAACACGGCCCGTTCTGAGCATTAAAGAAGAAAAATTGAGCGCCGTCATAAATTGACCATGATCGCGTTGTTGCGCTCTAACGAGCAGCGCCTCGGCTTTTTGCAGTTGACCTATTCGCATATATGCAATGGCGAGATTGTTGAGCACGCTCACGTTCTCCGGATAATGAGTCAGGGCTTGCTCCAGAAGCCGCGCGGCTTGATCCGGATTGCCGTTATGTAATTGTTCTTCGGCATGCTGCACTCGCGCTGTTAGACTTACCGCATACTGTTGAACGGTTTTGGTCGCCGGATCCGGCAAAAACTGAATCGCGGCATTAGTGCCCTGCGCCAACTCTACTTCCGCCCTATCTCGTCTTTCAAGTCGTTGATATGCCGTGCCTAGCAAATAATGAGATGTGCGGTAGCCAGGGTCAAGTGATACAGCCTTCTCCAGTAGGGTGACTGCCTGTTGATAATCGCGCTTCTGCAGTAGTAGATCACCAAGTCCGGCGTAACCGTAAGGAGAGTCGGGCTCCAAAGCAATCAATTTTCGGAAAGCGCTTTCGGCTCCATTGAGATCTCCGTTTTCTGCAAGCGCATGACCAAGCCGTTGCTGAATAGGAGAAGAATCAGAATATTGCCGGGAAAGTTTCGTGAGTAACT
>JBKKAT010000440.1:0-2677 GCA_046714535.1 Acidobacteriota bacterium
GGATGCGACTGTTGGGATTCAAGATGGGTTATATGGAGCCGTTTTGAACACTGATCTAACGGAACGCACTGCTCCTGTCCTGGTGTCACCGCTGCAAGGCGATTTTAATAACGTGCTTGGTCCTTTCGTGAACGATATAGGCTTTCATCCCAAAAGCGGAAGACTGCTCATTGCGGGTTGGTCACAGTCGACCGAGCCCGGCTTTTCAGTTCAGTATTTCGTGGCGCGACTCGATGTCACGCTAAGGAAACCGCTGGCAAAACTCAAAAAATTGAAGAGCGATTTATCCTCCGGCGCGGCACCTTTCACCGAGTTGGTATTTTTGCCAGGCAACGAAGCTGAAGCTTTATTTGTGGAAGGAACCGGGGTCAGAAAGAGGAAACTCAGTAGTAAGGGAAAGCCAACAGGTTCCGACACCCTTTTCTTTACCGATCAGATACAAACAGTTCCGCTGGAATTCCCGGTGTCCGCACTTGCAAACGGAGCCAGCAGCGCAGAGACCGCTGTTATTGCGGTTGACGACTCGTCCACACAAACTGGCAAGATCTGGTTTCAAACAGCCGGCAGCAATGGGACCGCAGTAGGTCAGCCGTTTGAACTGCAATCCAATCTTGATATTGGCCAGCGGCCGGCGATTTCCGTGTTGCCAAATTCGTCACAACCAGGTTTTCAATATGCTGTTATTTATGTGGACGGCGTGCGAGTATTTCCGCCGGCTCCTAACGAATCCTCCGGCCTGGTACTCCTCAAAGTAACCACGCCGTAAATTAACAATCGTGAAGAGTCAAGTTCGTCACTTTAATTCAGCTCAAAGATAGCCAGGGGAAGCTCCGCCCGGCAACATTCACAACGGAGTCACGAGGCGCCTTACCGCGAAGGAAGCATTCAACTGCCCGGAAATGCTCTACCCTTTGAGGGACGGGTCTTTCGCGTTTTCTATGCAACGCTTCAACTGTTTTCCGATTTCACTTCCGTTGGCCGGCTTCAGCATGGTTTTGTGGGATCCATTGATTGTTATAACCTCAATACTGTTGCAGAACTCGGTCCATCCTCTGGCAGAATCTGCGCCGCGATCCATTGAGGCGCGGAAGAGTATAACGCGTCCGTTGAAATAGGAAGGTCTGTATTTCTTAATCGCCTGATAGTTGTTGCTTCGAATTTTCCGTAGCCGGCGTCGCAAACTCAAGTAATCCGCACCTGACATCCCGAAGGCATTTTGGAGTAGCTCGTGCCCGGCTTTTTGTTTGGCGTGAATCAATCGTTTCCAGATGCCGAAGCCCTTTGCCGCAAAGCGTTTCATCTTGTAAAACGGGTGTTGAACGTAATAGGACACCATCTTTAGAAAAGACTCAAGGCTGGAACGATGCCTGGACCACCTGCGGGCCGACGCATCAAACAGCACCAGTAAACCAACATCCTCGCCACTATCAAGAAGTTGTCTCGCCATTTCGAACGCAACAACTCCTCCAAAACAAGCCCCTCCAAGGTAGTAGGGTCCTTTCTTCTGGAGATTTCTAATTTCGATTAAGTATGCTGTCGCCATGTCTTCGATGCTGGAAAGAGGCAACTTTTTACCATCTAATCCCTGAGTTTGAATCGCATAAAATGGCTGATCAGCTCCCAGATGTTTGGCGATTGCTCTGTAACCTGACGGAATTTGTCCGCTAACGCCATGAACACAGAAAAAAGGTGGTCTGGAACCATCAGTTTGCATCGGAACCAGCAAAGGTTCATCCCGGGGGGCAGCATTCTCTTTCAAAAGTCCGGCAAGTCCTTCAATCGTAGGGTTCTCGAAAAGAGTAGAGAGTGGCAATGCTTTGCCGATTCTTTTTTCTATTTGTGCGTAGAGTTTCGCTGCCAGTAAAGAATGTCCTCCCAGGTCAAAGAAATCGTCGGACACTCCGACTGACTGAAGATTCAAAAGCTTTTTCCAGATTTCAGCAAGTTGTGTTTCAAGCGGATCGCGTGGAACTACATTTCCTTTTCGAATTTGATCGGATACACCCACCACAGGTTCAGGCAGGGATTTGCGATCCAATTTGCCCGCTGATGTTAATGGCAAAGCATCCATCAGGACGATGTGGTTCGGTATCATGTATTGGGGCAGTTTCAGTTTTAGAAAAGCGGAAAGATCCTTCCCGTTGAACTCTTTCTCCGCAACCACGTAGGCGACAAGCTGCTTGTTTTCATGGTCATTCTCATTTGCGACAACAGCGCAATTACGTACTGAAGAATGTTGCAGGATCGCGGATTCTATCTCACCTGGCTCTACTCGAAAACCACGAATCTTAACCTGCTGATCGATCCGTCCCACAAATTGCAAGTTCCCGTCCGGTTGCCAGCGAACGGCATCGCCCGTGGCGTAAAGACGTGATTGTAAATTCGAGCCGAACGGGTTATGGATGAACTTTGCTTCCGTTAAATCAGTATCATTCAAATAACTTCTGGCAAGACCATCACCGCCAATATATAACTGACCAACAATTCCAACAGGCACCGGTTCCAACTTTTGATTCAGAACATACACACTAGTATTTGCAATCGGACGCCCGATTGGAACCGAATCTTCCAGGCTCGACGAAACTACGTAGCAACAGGAAAATGTTGTGCATTCTGTTGGCCCGTAGCCGTTGATAACTTTTGTTTCAGGCAGATTCTTTAGCGCCATCTCCACGTG
>JBKKAT010000441.1:0-2832 GCA_046714535.1 Acidobacteriota bacterium
TGATAAGATTGTTCCTCCCGCAAAGAAAACGATTTTGACTGACCTGCTTGAAACCATCACTCTCTATGATTTGAAAGCAACGGATGTGAAAGCCAAACGGCGCGCTGATGGCAAGTTCGATGTAAGGGTCACAATGGATGCAAAAAAATTCCGCTCGGACGGAAAAGGTAGAGAAACAGAAACGCCCTTGAACGATTGGATCGATGTGGGAGTGCTCGGCAAGAAGAAGGAGAATGGGCAAGATAACATTCTTGCACTGGAAAAGATACAAATTCGCGCCGCCAGGACGCAGTTCTCATTTGTCGTGGATCAAGAGCCGGAAAAAGGCGGCATCGATCCGCTCAAAAAAATGATCGATCGTAACCCGGACGACAACACAAAACACATTGAATATTGACTTTGCGTATCTCACTTACCACGCGCTCCACTGTCCCTTTGAATCGTCAAAATAAGCGAGTTGGGGAGGCGAATTCTCATCGTGCAACAATGGAATGCTGATTTTGCCAGATCCGTCAAAGATTATCGTTATGGCTTCTTTCTCTCGGACCACAACATCGGTTATGATCTGGGCGATGAAAGAGCAAAGAGAATCCCTGTAACAAGAATCACCAAACTTTTTCGTTTCTCTTGCAGTTGCTACGATGGGCCAGACATAGCATGTGATACATGGGCCATCGAAGCGAAGCTGAAGATAGTCCTGTACAAATTCCACTAGCATGAGCCAGTAGAGTCCAACGTCTGAAACGGCCTTGATGAACTTGTCGAAGTCGACGGGTTTAACTATGTAGCTATTTACTCCCAATCTGTAGCTGTCTATGACATCCCGCTCCTGGTTAGAGGATGTTAAGACCACAACTGGAATCACCTTGGTGGATTCTACGGTCTTAATTCTTCTAAGAACTTCAATCCCGTCCACTTTGGGAAGCTTCAAATCCAGGAGAACAAGTTTTGGCCTGTCTTCAATATTGCGATTTGAATAGGATCCTTCAGCAAAGATATAGTCTAGAGCCTCTGCACCATCTCGCACCACGTGCACCTTATTTGAAAAGTTATGCTTGCTCAGCGCTTTGAGTGTAAGTTCCTCATCATTCGGATTGTCTTCAACGAGAAGAATCTCAACTTCATTTGGTATCATCGTTGTCTCCTTTGCGCGGCAGAGTGAACTCGAACGTTGCGCCTATACCGGGCTCACCATATGCCTTGATGTGATCACCGTGACGCTCGATGATTCGTTGCACGATGGCTAAGCCAACACCGGTGCCTTAAAATTGTTCAGTGCTATGCAACCTCTGGAATACTCCAAATAACTTATCCACGTATTTCATGTCAAATCCAACCCCATTATCCTTTACTGTAAATATGATTTCTTGTTCCTTCTCAACCGCCGAGACTTCGATCAGGGCTTTTTCACGCGACTTCGTAAATTTAGCCGCGTTTGAAATCAAATTAACAAACACCTGCCGGATCAAAGTTCGATCCCCCATCGCATGCGGCAGAGTATCCATTTTTAGTTCCAGGGAACGTTCCGCGTATGCAGCCGTAATATCTTCGAATACTTGTTTTACGAGCGATGTCATATCGATCTCTGATTGTCTGATTTGTTGACGGCCAAGCTTCGAAAATGCGAGCAGATCGTCAATTAACTGTCCCATGTTTTTTGTATTACCCCGGATGATGTTCAGGTATCGTTTCCCTTCATGATTCAGTTGATCCGTGCATTCTTCCTGAAGCACTCGCGAGAATCCATCAATGGCCCTCAGCGGCGCGCGCAAATCGTGGGATACAGTGTACGAAAAAGCTTCCAGTTCTTTGATTGCCTGGCGCAATTCAACGGTTCGCTCTTCCACCCGGTTTTCCAACTCATCACGAGCTTCTTTCAATGAAACTTCCATGGTATTGAACGAACGGGACAGTTGAGATATTTCATCATCGCCCGGAATATTTACCTGGATCGAGAGATCACCTTCAGCTACCTTCTGCATCGAATCGGTTAGATTTCTTGTCGGACGGATTACGACCCGGTAAATCGTGCTTCCGACCACCGCAGCAATTGCAAAAATGGATAGAAGCATTGCCGCGCCCAAAACCAAAAGAAACTTATCCACAGTGCTCGAGATTCTTTCTGTGGAAAGTCCGATCCTCACCAGTCCAATTTTTCTTATGTTGCTGCTTTCCGAGTTTGAAACCGGAGTCAGATCCATGCCTATCTCCTCGCGCGTTGCCTGTTTTTCCACAGTTACGACCGGAGCCACGATCTCGTACGAGGAAGACAGGTCTTGAGAAGAGCCGGGCTTTTTGGATGCGGCAAGCAGTTCACCATCTTCGCCTGTCACAAAGACGTAGAGCACATCCTCTTCCCGGAGTACGCCTTGCGCCAGTTCATGCAGTCTCTCCTTTTGACCCGCAAGCACACCGAGTTCGCTGTTATACGCGAGGTTTTGTGCAAGGGAACTGGCCTTTTCCTGCAGGGCTGTTGACAGAGACTCTCTGGCGATTCTGGAAAGCAGCCATAAAAAGACAAGGGAAATGAGGAAGATCAATACCGAAGCGGGAATGATAAACCGCCAGGTCAGTTTTCCAACCTTCTGGATCATCGAATCACTTTTGATGCTTTCCGAATTACGGTATCAGGAATCCTTACGCCAATTTCATCGGCGGTTCGTAAATTTAGAAAAAGCGAGACTCTTCTGGGATACGTGATTTCCATTTGTTGCGGGTCGGCGCCCGCGAGAAACCGGGCGGCAATTTCAGGCGTTTGTTTTCCTATGTCCTCAAAATCGTGGGATAAAGCAAAAGAAGCAACTGCTTCGACAAATGCGGGAGAAAGTCCCA
>JBKKAT010000442.1:0-5351 GCA_046714535.1 Acidobacteriota bacterium
GTTTGGAGATGTGGCCGGCGAAAAATTATTGCTGATTACAGGCACAACCGTAAGGAAATTTCCGAAAGACGAAATCCGTGAACTCAGCAAGCGAAAAAGAAAACTCGTTAAATCGATGCTGATAGGAGCCGGTGTCGGTTATGCCGGCGGCTTGCTGACAGGACTCGCTATTGAATCGCAATATGAGGGACAAGACAAAGGTATCTTCACATTCTTCTCCGCAATATCAGGAGGCATCATTGGTGCAACGGGAACCGCGATCGACGGAATCGATCGCTGGCGTCTCGTGTACAAAGCAAAAGAGAAATAACCGTTGAAAAAGTCGGATAGCGACTGAATAAAGTCGGCGGTCATCACGACACGCCTAGTGCTACTCCCACAGTTATTCAGATGCGCCACAGATCTGGCAGGTCCCTTACTGAGTGCAATATGTGTGTGCAGGGGGCGCGTTCTAGTAACTCGCGGCTATGAGCTCCGGAAAGCACACCAATATTCCATCGCACACCTGCATTCTGACCAGCTTCTAAATCCAGAACTGTATCACCAACAGTTGCGACATGTTTCACACTGGTAATGCCTGTTTCTTTCATAGTTCGGAAAATGAGATCGGCAGCTGGCCGTCCTCGAGTCACTTGATCACCACAAACTACTGCGTCCACTACTCCTTGGTTCCATTTCAGAGAGATCAGCAAAGATTGTGTGATTTCAGTATCGAATCCCGTATTTAGTGCAACAAAAATACCACGCTCTCTTAGCCATCCGAAGATTTCTTCCGCACCGGCAATTGGCTCTATACCTGTCCTGTTGTATTGCTCTACGAGATTCTTGCGGAACGAAGCATAAATCATTTCAGCGCGATGAATCCGGTTCGGACATTCAGGAATGAAACTCAGCACAGCTTCTTGCTTGGAAGAACCTCTCACACGATTTAATTGATCATGGGTAACATCAATGTCATGTTGAGCCAAAGCGGAGGCGAATGCGTTCACAACCTGTCCTTTATCTCTGACGGTCGTTCCCGACATATCGAAAATGACCAATTTGATCTCGTTCATTGGTCGTAAGATGTGTTTTCCGGAGACTGACAATCAGTGCACAAAGTTGGGACGGCTGGGACTTCAATAGGAGTCGGATAGTTACAGTCAATGCATCTGGTCCAGGGTGTTATATGGTTCGTGGTCATCCCATATTTCGATATCAAGAGACTTTCGACGCGTGTCACTATGCTTGCACATTCCTCAGCACTTAACCGTTCTGACTCTGAAGCCCAGGAGTGGCGATCGCTAAAAGATGGGAACTTCGGAGCTTCACCCCATTGTAGTGTCGGGGAGGTCGCGGTTCGGCTTCTTCCTAATAGATGCAAATGAAGTTTCCGGTGGTCTTTGGCTATTTTTGGTCCCTTCGGTTCTGCCTGATCATTTAGGGCCCAGTTGCCGGCGTCCCAATAGTTGATACACGCTCCTTCAAGTTGAGGCAACACATCAAGCATGGCTTTTCCTGTAGCAGCAACTAGAAAGGACCATAGCATCAACTCAACCGGAGTCAACTCGCTTCTGTCCCACACGGCCCGCGAAGGAATTACGATTAGATTTCCTCCGTCCCGGCGGCTCACCAGAACCAATTTTAATTCCGGAAGGAAAATGTGTCCGCCAAGGGAAGTGAAGAGTTTCAATCTCGTAGTCCTCATTCCCATCTGTGAGTCAAACGATAACCAATAGACGATTCGAAGGTCTTGGACGATATTGGACTTTTTGCAAATGCTGGCCCACAACTTGAAAAAAAGTTTGTCTATCGGAGCTGATGGGATGATAATTACTTTTCAGATGGAATCCCAAAGAACCTTTAGCCCACAACCACTTGGAATTAACGTCCGTAACCTGAAACTCGATGGGCTAAGCCTAACGGAAACAAAGTACTCCGCATCTTTAGCGCTCCCCCGTCATATCCATGAATGCGCTTGCATAACCATTGTCCTGAAAGGCGGTTATAGCGAATCATTCGGCCGGCATATCGAAGAATGCAGGCCTTACAGCATGATGCTTAAACCACCCGGCGAAGACCACTCGAATCAGTATGGTAAGACAGGCGCACAATCATTGGTGATTGAAATTGCTCCGAAGAAGCTAAAAGCAATTAGCACACTTTCTAAAATTTTTGATCAAGTTATACATGCCCGTGGCGGAGTGGGCACAGCACTGGCTATGAGGATTTACAAAGAATTCAGGATAAGAGACAACGCATCGTCACTTTCCATAGAAGGACTGGTATTTGAAATTTTGGCGTTTTCTAATCGAAACAAGTCAAACAAATTTGCATCAACTCCTCCCCTTTGGCTTCAGAAAGCTAAGGACATCATTCATGATCATTTTAAAAACCCTTTGACATTGGCTCGCCTGGCTATCCTGGTTGGTGTGGATCCTTCTTACCTGGCAAAAATGTTTAGAAAACATTATCGCTGCACTATGGGCGAATATGTCCGGCGCGTGCGCCTTGATAAAGCCATCTTGCAAATGGACGGAAATAGACCACTGTCGGAGGTCGCTCTCGATTTGGGTTTTTATGATCAGAGCCATTTCACCAACTCATTCAAATCCTATTACGGCGTAACACCGGCTGAGTTTCGATCTGAAATCCGGGCGAACCGTTAACTCGGCTCTAAATCCTGGCAACCCGGTCCTGGTCCAGTACCTGCATCACGTTCTAATGCAAAAAGTCCAGTATTTTACAACATTCAAATCGCCTCACAGTAATTTTAAACTTCACAGCAACTGACCTTTACTGGAAATTAAAGAATATTTTCTATCGGGGTGAAACAATTATGGTCGTAAAAACTGGTACATCCAATTTTTCTCTTGTTCTGGAAACTTCCGCCGCCGAGCCGGAAGTCGCGCATCAACATTTTCTAACGAAACTGGCCTTCGAAACCGATCCGGCCGATGTCATGCTGGATATTCAGCGCGGCCGCACTGACTTTGTCGTGATTGACGTTCGTAGTGAGGAAGATTATGTAGCCTGCCGAATTCCTGGGGCTGTGAATATTCCCTATCGCAGAATCACAGCCGAAACAACCATCAACTTACCAAAGCACAAAGTCCTTGTCGTTTATTGTTGGGGTACTTCCTGTAATGCCTCGACGAAAGCAGCAGTGCGACTAAGCGAACTGGGGTTCAAAGTGAAAGAGTTGATTGGTGGTTTAGAAGGTTGGCGCAAAAACAATGCGCCGGTCGAGGGGACTGCCGGGAGTAAAGCACCAGCGTGGGATATAAGCGTTCCCTCGTAATAAAAAAGACGAACTGCATTTTTCTGGCACTGCTCTGCTAGCAACACATGCGGCCTACTACCAGCATTGGATTTGAGTAAATGAGTATTTTCGGTTACAACTAAGTACATTCCTTTTTTCAGGAGGTTCGGACGTGCATAAAATCTTTCTGTTTGCCATTGTTGTGCCGCTGTGCTTCATGGGATCGCTTCATGCCGCGACCAGGCCGGGATGCATTCCAGGCACTTATCTCGTAGTGGAAGGCAGCGGCACGCAAAGCCTGTGGACCTTCTCAAAGGATGGTACGTTTCAGACCACGAGTTCAGCGCAAGGACCGCTCAATTTTAGTGACGGTCAGGGAGCATGGAAACAAACGCGCAGTCGTCAAGCAAAAGTCACTTTTCTCGATTTCAATTATAGAGATTCGGGCGAAAATGGTGGATTTCCTCCGTCCGGCATCGCAAGAGTAGATGCTCAATGGTCCTTTTCCAAAAAATGCACCGATGTTCAAGGAAGTTTCGAGCTGCGCTTTTTTGATCCCGACACGGAAGATCCACTGGATCCATCAACAGACACAGGAGACCCAATCTCCGATACATTTACGGGGCGGCGTGTAACCGTTCCATAAAAGTGGCCAATACTCCAACTCCACCACATCACGTCGAAGGAGATTTCCGCAAATTCATGGCGGAACACCTTCCGGAAATTTCTGATAGCTTCGGCCATTTTGAGCAGCTCGAATTTCTGGGTCAGGGCGGAATGGCCTCCGTATATAAGGCCTATGATCCGGTGCTAGGCCGTCCTTAGGCAGAGACCGCGCCGTTTACATTGAGGGTCTGATTGCATTTTTCGCAAAACAATACGATTTAGCGCTCAGGGTTGCCAGAAGCGATGGAAAGCTTTACGCATCCGATTGCACGCGGAGACCGCGCATCATAGGAGTACAAATACAACGGGGAATCGATCCGGTGGGAATTCTTTCGAACACCCTTCAACCATGCAGGAACGCGATGGATGCGAATCCGGCAATGCATGGTGAAATCTTTGGAATTGAAGCCGGGATCTATTTGCAGATTGCAGGATTCCAGCGAAATCGATTCTTATTTGGCGATCGCACTCAAAATCGATCCTTCCAATTCCGATTTTCAAGAAACGCTCACCCGCCTCAATCGACTGAAAAATCAGTGATTTGATCCATTTGGTCCGCCAACGTAGCGCCTTCATCTTTTCAGAGTACCCGTTGATCACTTTTGTGTTTCACACGGAATAAACCGGCGCATAGAATTGAATTCGAAAGCCGGAGGTAGAATCGATGAGAATCCCATGCGCCATCCTTTTTATTGCCTTACTGTTTGTTTCCAATTGCGGAGAACGAAAAGTGGCTCTCTCCGTTCCAGACGATCCCAAAGTGGAGCAGGCTCCGGCTGCTCCGGAAAAAGTACCGGTCGATTTCAAGCCGGTTGGAGAAATGTTGAGCCGAAGCTGTACGCCCTGTCACAATCCCGGCGGAAAAATGTATGCAACCATGCCCTTTGATAATCCTGAAGTCGTGAGCGCACACGGACCATCCATACTGCAACGGATCAAAGCTCCCGAAGATCATCAATTGCTGGAATCATGGCTATCCGACAAAACAACGCAGTGAACGCATATTCTCATGGCAGCCGAATCAGGAAACCGTAATGGACCTGGATATCGTGCGCTGTTTCCTCAGAGAGGAAATGGTTGGGAATGATCGTGTCACGCAACTCTAATCGAAGTCCGATGTTTTTAAAGTAAAACTTCGCTCCGGTTCCCAGGCTGAACCCGAAATCATGATGTAGCTCGGATTCAACATCACTTGTCAGCCCAAAAACTCCAAAAGTCAGAAAGGGACGCACATCGCGCGTAGACAGATGGTAAACCAAATTGCCCTCATACTGATAAGAAGAAATTTCTTTCTCCGGAAAAGGCGCTAGCAACGCTAAGGGACAGTCCACCTCGCAGGGTTCGGTTTCGGTGCGTAGGTTGCGATTGGAAGCGAAAAGAAACGCGCCCTCCAATTCAATAGAACTACTCAAATAGTAACCGCTGCTCAGGCCGAAGGTCACAC
>JBKKAT010000443.1:0-10922 GCA_046714535.1 Acidobacteriota bacterium
CAAATCGAGTGCGGTGTCAGGAGCGTGCGCATCCGGAAAGAAATCCAGAAACCATTGCGGAAAAGGAACAATTCCGCGAAAAAAGCGATCCGATCCTTGCTCAACGACGACAATATCCAGAAGGGGAAGCAATCGCTCCAACATAATGTTTAAGGCTTTTCCATGACGCGGCCGGTTATGAGCTTGAACAATTCTTCCACGCCTTCGCCGGTCTTTGCACTTGCGTACTGAATGGGCCAACCTTGTTCCCTTGGACCTCGCAAGGCGGTTTCATCAATTTCCCAATGGCTTTGTAGATCCACTTTGTTAATGACAAGAGCGAAAGGGACTTTGCCGATCGCCTCTTCTGCTTTACGCTGAAGCGTAAAGGATTTTAAAAGCGTATCGTTCCGGGTGCCGTCAGCCACGAGTATGTAGCCGGCAGAGCCTTTCAAATACGAAGTCTGAAGCTGAACAAATTCGTCTTCGCCGGCCAGATCCCACAAAATCAGATTTACTTCCTGTGAATCAAACACAATCTCTTTTTTGTCGATCTTAACTCCGACCGTTGTCAGATACTTCTCAGAAAAAATGCTCTTTACAAAGCGCGCAACCAGGCTGGTTTTGCCCACTGCGAAAGCCCCCAGCATACAAATCTTCTTTTGAATCATGATGAACAAAGAATATCACAGTGAGAAAACACCTTGAACCGCTTGAACCTCTTCAACACTTTGAACTTTCCATAGTATTCTTGCTCTATGAAAACAGGAATTCTGGACAGAATTAAACAAGGAATAGTGCTGGGTGATGGTGGTTACTTGCTTGAACTGGAAAAGCGTGGCTACGTTCAAGCAGGACCTTTCACTCCGGAAGTGAGTTTGACTCATCCCGAAGCATTGGAGGAGCTCCACCGCGAATTCATCCATGCCGGCACCGATGTGATCCAAACTCTCACCTTTTACGCAAGCGAAGACAAATTAGGGACAGTCGGTCTAAAAGGAAAAGTGGAGGACATCAATCGTGCTGCAGTAAAAATTGCGCAAGAAGCAGCAAAGGGAACCGATGTTCTGGTTGCAGGTAATTTGAGTCTCACCTGGGCCTACGATCCAAAAGATCCGAAATCGGAAGATCATGTACGCGAACTATTCGACCGGCAAATTGAAATTCAGAAGGAGGGAGGAGTCGACTTCATCATCGGTGAAACTTTTACCTGGATGGGTGAAGCGATTCTTTGTGTGGAGCGAATCAAGAAAGCTGGATTGCCGGCGATGGTAACCATGAGCTTTGAAGTCACCCCATTCTGCTATGAAGGCTATCCACCGGCGGAGTGCGCAAAACGATTGGTGGATGCGGGGGCCGATATCGTAGGCATTAATTGTCTGAGGAATCCAAAACACACGTTGCCTCTGGTTCAGCAGATGCGAGAAGCGGTTTCGGCGCCACTCGCGTGTCAGCCGACTGCGTACCGCACACCGGATGATCAACCGGATTTCACTTCACTGCCCGATTTTCCGTTTGGCCTGGATCCACTGCAGTTAACGCGCGAAGAAATGGGTCAGTACGCTGTGCAAGCGCGCGATATGGGTGTCAATTACATTGGTTCTTGCTGTGGTTCCGTTGCAATTCATGTCCGTGAGATGGCAAGAGCCCTGGGCAAAGTATCTGCTACCGAACGGACATGGAAATCAAACAGCGGTAAACCGATGTCTGCGTACGAATACTACGGTCACGAATGAAGTCCGATTTCGAATACATTGTGGCCGGTTTGGGCGGATTGGGAAGCGCAGCCGCGTACTGGCTATCGCGCCGGGCTGGTAAGGATGTTTTAGGACTCGAACAGTTCCCATTGGGCCATCCACACGGCGAATCGCAGGATCACTCGCGAATCATTCGACTTTCGTACCATACTTCGTTTTATGTTCGATTGGCGAAACAGGCCTATCAGGCCTGGGCTTCACTCGAACAGGATGGTGGCCAAAAACTGATTGTAAAAACCGGCGGGCTCGATTTGTGGCCCCCGAATTCCGTCATTCCCATGAAGGACTATACGGAGAGCTTGCAAAAAGAAAATGTGGATTTTGAAATCATTGATGCGGATGGAATCATGCGAAGATTTCCGCAGTTTCGACTGCAAAACGATATCGTGGGCCTCTACCAACCGGAAGGCGGGATTGCACCTGCCGCCCGTTGCAATGCGGAGCATCAACGCATGGCACGCGAACACGGTGCTACATTATTAGAAAATACCCCGATCGAGTCGATTTCATGGGAAGAAAAGAACTGTGTGGTGCGGACGAAGGACCGAACCTACGGCTGCCGGAAACTTGTAATTGCGGGAGGTCCCTGGAGTAATCGCTTGCTCGCCTTGTTCGGCATGGAGCTTCCACTGACCGTCACCCAGGAACAGGTGACCTATTTTGCAGCTCCAAAGCTGGATGCTTTTCAACCGGACCGTTTTCCGATTTGGATCTGGATGGATGACCCCTGTTTTTACGGATTTCCTGTATACGGTGAAGACGCGGTGAAAGTGGGTCAGGACGTTGGAGGCAAGGAAGTCTCCACCGAGACGCGCACTTATGATCCGGATCCGGAAACGTTAAAACAGGTGGAAACTTTTCTTCAAAAATTCATACCCGATGCGGTTGGCCCTGTCCTTTACACGAAAAGTTGCCTGTATACATTGACTCCGGACCGGGATTTTGTGATCGATAAGATTCCGGAACATCCCGATTGTTTGATTGCGATCGGCGCAGGACATGCTTTTAAGTTTGCTTCTTTGATCGGAAAAATCTTGAGTGAACTGGCGATCGATGGTCATGCAGAAAGCGATATATCGCAGTTCAAGATCACACGCTCGATTCTGCAGGAGAAAAACCCGCCCAAAAACTTCATGACGTAATGATCGCCGGCTTGAGCCGGCATAAAGGGAAGGCAGGCTTTAGCCTGCGTTTCTACTCCACCAGCGGGAGAATCAAACGGGACGGATGTTCGCGATCATGGTAGATGGTCTGAGTGGCTTTCAGCAGCTCCTTATCAGTTGCGAGATTACCACCGGTGTTGGTATTGGGATCGTAATGCGGCGTCTTGCTGCTGGTAATCTGCAACCGGATCCGATGCCCTTTCTTGAATAAGTTGGAAGTGATCAGGTTATCAATTCTAATTTTGTAAATGCTTCCGGGCTTCATGAGCTCCTGTTTTGTAAAACCATTCCTGTAGCGCATGCGTAAAAAGCCGGCATCCAGACTGGTCAAATTTAAAGATGTCCCGTCCGGATAAACGTCGCACAACGTAATCGCGAAGTCGGTGTCGCGTGCGGTGGAGGAAACATAAAATTCTGCAATCACGCGTCCGGTTGCTTCCACATCCTGTTGCAGTACTTCAGAAGTGAAAACCAGCACATCTTTTCGCGCTTCTATTTCCTTTTGATCAAAAGGTTGTGATCCTTCATTCGTCGGGTCCCATAATGGATCATTCGGATCGAACACATATTCATCCGGTTTTTCGTTTGCAGGAATAGAAGGGGAAAGACCTCCACGGCTGCGCAAATAAAAACTGGTTTCTTTTTGACGCGCGAGCGGCCATTCTTTTTCATAGCGCCAGCGATTGGCCCCCATTACAAAGATGCTCACCGGAGGTTGCGCGGGAGGATTCAGGCCTTTTAAATGTTGATCGAACCATCGCAAGAGCGTGGCATCGTAGTCCATACCTGCAGAGGGGCCAAGCTCCATGGCGCCGAGTTTTGTTTTCGATGCGTTGATAGCCCCATGCAACCACGGACCCAGAATCAAACGTGATTGCTCGCGAGCTTCCCGGCTGCCCCCTTCGGTTCGCATTCGTTGAAAAGCTTCTGTTGCTCCAAGCGTTCCGTAAACGCTGTCGTACCATCCACTGATCAACAAAACCGGAGTTTTCATTTTCGGAAAATCCTGATCCACATTTGCGAAATTCCAGTAATCGGTTTTTTCAGGGTGAGTCATCCAATCGTAGTAGTAGGGAGCGTATTTCTTCAGCAACGGAAATTCCACAAGGGGTCGATATTTGTAGGATTCGCGTTTGATTTTTGCCCACTCCTTATACGCTTCATCCTCATCCCATGTGCCTGAAGTGTCGTTTACGCGCTTGCGGGCGTCCGGAAAAATCAGCGGTATAAACCAGTCGAGCCAGCCGTGCGAAAAGGCGCCCCCGACATAGAAGAATTGATGGGCATGAATCGGAGTCATTTCCGGAACGGCTGCTTTTAAAGAAGGAGGCGCTTGAGACAGGGCGAACCATTGCGCGTATCCGCGATAAGAACGGCCCCAGGTTCCAACTTTGCCATCGCAATGTTGCGACTTCGCAATCCATTCAATGACATCGTATCCATCCTGTTTTTCGTTGCGATAGGCTTCGAAATTACCCTCACTGGTGTAGCGGCCACGCACGTCAACGAGAAAAACAAGATAGCCGGACTTCGCCGCTTTTAACGGCAGCTCTAGCGATTCCGCCGCTTTGTTGTAGGGAGTCCGAAATACCAGCGCAGGAAACTTCCCTTCCGCCGCCGGGCGAAAAAGTGTGGCACCGAGTTTAACGCCGTCGCGAAGCGGAATTCGGATTTCTTCCTGAATGACGTTGAACGGGTGCTGTGCAAATGCACAAATCGCGAAAAGCACAGCAAACGTAAAAACGCCAAGCCGCAAAGTCACACCGAGACTTACTGGCTGTACAGCCGGACTTGCGGGATCACTTGCAACGCCTGGCTTGGGCTGGACCATTGCAGAATGGCCTTCGCTCTATTCTTGTGTTCATACATCTCAAGCGTGATGGAGTACTTCTGCCCACCTGTCAGCGCGATGGTGCCGGTGCTGATTCCCGCATTGTTGATCCAGCGGTTGATGATTTGAACACCATTCACCCAGAGTCTGACTCCGTCATCCGTATCGGTCCGGAACGTGTACGTCTCGCCGAATTGCGGTTGCACGAAGCCGGTCCACCGCACACTGAACGTGTCCGCAGCAATTCCGGGCGCCGGAGCTCCTTTCGCCCAGTCGAAGTTCACCGTGGGATCGACCCGCGTAAACGTCGTACCTGTAAAGTCGCTGTTGTTGTAATAAGTTCCACGCAGACCATCGCCGGTTGGTACTACTGTATTAAAATTGGCGGTGTAAGTTGTGTTGGAGGAGGGCGTGGTGATGTTATGCGAAATCGCGCCACCATCGGACCAGGATACAAAATTGTAAGTCGCTCCACCGAACGTTTGCGGCGAAACGGCTGCAATCGTTCGTACCATTCCGACAACTCCGACAAATACGTGGGGAGCAGTCACGGGTGCTCCGTCCAGCGTGAGCTGCAGACCTGTGGGATTCGAAGCGAGTGTGATCGTCGCTTTCCGCGGGAAAATTTCCACGAAAGTCGTATTTTCCAATCCACCCGAATCCCTGACTTTCAAATAGATGCGATACCACTGATTGTCATCCGTTTCACCCGTAGTGGGAATACTAAAAGATCCGGTTTTCGATCCGGTTGTGGGCTGAACATGCGGATGCGTATGTTCATCATGGTGAAAATCGACCCACCAAGTAAAACCACTAGCAGGAATCGTTACGTCTTCGGTATCCGTTCCATCGCCGGAGTAATTGATGGTTGACCCCGCGTTGTACAGGGATCCGTTCGCTGGACCGGTGATATTTGCCACAGGAGGATTGTTTTGCACAACGGTGAGTTGCGCTTGATTGCTCGTTGCAGTGCCAAAACTATTTGTCACCACACAACGGAATAGTGCGCCGCTATCGGAAAGCTGCGCGTTGTTCAACGTATAGCTGGAAGATGTTGCTCCGGAAATATTGGAGCTATTGCGCTGCCACTGATAACTCAAAGGAGCAGTTCCCGAAGCTACAACTGTGAATGTCGCCGACCCACCCACCGTTACCGTTTGATTCGAAGGATGGGTGGTGATGTTGGGAGCTTGCCCGCCTGTGAATTGCACACGGAAGAGTGCTCCGTTACTTCCGCCACCGCCGCGAACGAGATAATACAGGCTTCCATCCGGGGATACCAGGAGGTCCACAGGTTCCGTAACAACGGTACTTGCAAAATCAGTAACTGCATTGGTGGATACGTTCAGCAACTTAATCCAGTCGCTGCAATAATCGGAAAAGAAATAATTGCCAACATACGACGCTGGAAATTGCTGAGTGGTCGGATTATAGAATGTTCCGCCTGTGATTGCGCACCCGTTGATCGTGCCGCCACTGTGAGGATACGCAAATTTCGGACACAAATAAGTTGTACACTGCGTCGAGCCTTCGGCGTTCGGCCACCCGTAATTCCGCGGATTGGGAATTGAC
This sequence comes from Acidobacteriota bacterium, assembly GCA_046714535.1. Lineage (GTDB taxonomy): Bacteria > Acidobacteriota > HRBIN11 > JAKEFK01 > JAKEFK01 > JAKEFK01. Next base: position 6,303 of record JBKKAT010000443.1, read on the forward strand.
GGTGGAGGAATCGGGGGTTGATCGTTGATCTCTTCCCAGGCACCACCACCGACGTCGTTGATGAAAATTCTTCCGGTTCCAGGCTGAACAGAAAATGTGAATGGGTTGCGTAAACCCAATACCCAGATCAGGCGATTGATTCCGCTCGCGGTGTTGAAAAACGGATTATCCTCGGGAATCGTGCCATCTTTGTTCATGCGCAATATTTTTCCCAGGAGGGTATTCATCGACTGAGAATTTTGGCCAACCGCATTTTCCCCGACCGCGATGTACAGCTTCCCATCGATGCCAAAGTGGATCGCGCCGCCATTGTGATTCGTAGCGTTGAGATTCGGTAGTTCCAGCAGAATCACTTCGCTTCCGGATACAACCACGTCTCCATTGGCCGTGAATCTGCTGACACGGTTATGGATGGCCGGCGTAGGGGAGGTGTAATAAAAGTAGATGAATTGATTCGTCGGAAAATCCGGATCGAATGCGATTCCGAGCAGTCCTCTTTCTCCGGAGGCGTTCACAGTGATACTCATGAATGGAGTAGGAAGCAGGCTTCCATTCTTGAAGACACGTACTGCCCCCCCTTGTTGGCAAATGAAGATTCGGCCATCGGGCGCCTGAGCCATTGCGGTTGGTGTGGTAAGTCCGGATGCTACCTGTGTTTCAGTAAATCCGGTAGGTACGCTGGCTGCCGCGAGTCCGCAGGCAAGGAGAATCAAAAGGGTCGAGACGACAAAAGTCTTATTTTTCACTGTTTACCCCTCCCTCTTCTATATCTGTAGTCTATATCACCAAATTCCATTGTCAAAAGAATCGTTATACTATGCCGTATGGAAGACAGAGTCATCCTCGTAAATGAATCGGATCGCGAGATCGGATCTGCTGGCAAATTAGAAGCGCACCGTGATGGAAAACTACACCGCGCTTTTTCCATTTTTGTATTCAATGCGAAAGGAGAGCTGCTGCTGCAAAAACGATCCACGAAAAAATATCATTCGGACGGCCTCTGGACCAATACCTGCTGCAGTCATCCTCGACCGGGCGAGAGGATCGAAACGGAGGTTCTCCAAAGACTCCAGCAGGAAATGGGTTTTCAGTGCGATCTTCAGTGGATTTTCAGCTTTCCCTACAAAGTTCAATTCAGGAACAACCTGATTGAAAATGAAATCGACCATGTTTTTATCGGGAGATTTGAGGGGACTCCTTCTCCCAATCCTGACGAAGTCGACGACTGGAAGTGGATGGACCTCGAAGTGCTCGTCCATGATGTCAAGCTGCATCCGCATGCCTATAGTTACTGGTTGACGATCTGCCTGGATCAAGTTCTGGAATTCTGGGTAGCCGAACGATTTTAGTGTGTAAGAAAGGGGATATGGGGATGATGGAGATGGGGAGATTAAAAGTAAAAAATTAAGAATAATCTCCTTATCTCCACTATCTCCTTATCCCCTTTCTTACACGAGCTAAAAACAACAATGAATGTGGGTGTCTTCGATTCCGGCTATGGCGGCCTCACCATCTTCAAGAGTATTCGGGACCGGCTGCCGCAATATGACTATATCTATCTTGGCGACAATGCGCGCACTCCTTATGGAAACCGGTCCTTTGATGCGATCTTCAAATTCACCACGGAAGGTGTGCGCTATCTCTTCTCACAAAATTGCAAGCTTATTATCATCGCGTGCAATACCGCCTCTGCTAAGGCACTGCGAAGCATTCAGCAAAAGGTGTTACCTTTTGAATATGCCGATCGAAGGGTTCTGGGAATCATCCGTCCGTCGGTAGAGGAACTCGGACGCGATACTCAGACGAAAACGGTCGCGTTATGGGCAACCGAAGGCACAGTAAAATCGGATAGCTTTTCCATCGAGATTTCGAAATATGCTCCAGGAGTTGATCTGATCCAAACGGCTTGTCCGATGCTCGTTCCTCTTGTGGAAGCGGGTGAGCTGGAAGGAGAGGGCACAGACTATTTCATCCGCAAATATTGGGAGCAAACGAATCGTTTTTCTGATCAGATCGATCTGCTGTTGCTGGCTTGCACGCATTATCCTTTGCTGTTTCCCGCAATTCGGGCGATCGTCCCGCCGAATGTGCGAATTCTTGTTCAAGGTGATTTTGTTGCGCCGAGTCTCGCGGACTATCTCGCAAGACATCCGGAGATTGATCAGAATCTGAGCCGGGGCGGTACTCAGCGTTTTCTCACCACAGATCACACCGAAGGTTTCGATAGACTCGCGCAGGTTTTTCTGGGTCACCCTGTCGTTTCTGAAAATGTATTGCTTTGATTTTTAACAGAAGCAAACAAAGGGAACAAAGAAAATCATCATTTTAGTTTCCTTTGTTATCTTCTGTTAAAAAAACCGATTCAGCGATTTCAGCCGCATCGCGGAGAGCCGCTTCCAGTTGCCTCTTAGCAGGTTTCTTGCCTGCTTCGACCGCCAGAAAGACCACAAAGTTTTTCCAGCTACTCAAGGACTGCAGCAGCAGCGGGGAATAACTGAAGCGTCGCGGCAACGTAACCGCTGCAAAAGGGTAGCTCTTGCGGCCGATTGCTTCCAGAATCTGTTTTGAGGGGAGTAACTTTCCGGTTACTTCATATCCGAACGGTGCGTGCCGTTTCCATTCCACGAGTGCGCGGCCCAAACTCAGGTTTGGCTCGACCCAATTATTGTCCGATGCGGGTACGCGCGTTTCCAGATACAGCAAAGTGATAATCCCGGGACCCTCAAAATTATGCGGATAGACGATGCTGCGCATTTCATTCCAGGAGCCTTCCAGTTGCAGGAAATAGTCATCACTGACGAAACGAAAACCGAGGTCCTTTGCCAGTTTCTGGAAATGTTTTTTTCGGGACTTCTGACCCGTTATACTGCTCGCGCGAATTCGAAAGATCCAGATTAGAAGCGCAAGCGCCAGAAGAATTCCGGTAAGCGCAAGCCATTTCATATTCAGTTGCTAGTGATTAGTTGCCAGTGACGAGTCAACCCGGCGAAGTACTAGTCACTGGTCACTAGTCACTGGTAATTTCTTCTGGTGAGCTTCCATGATCTTTTCGATCGCGTCCGCAGCCACTTCTGTTCCCTTCTGATTTGTGGAATCGATCTGTTTCAATCGGTCACCAAAAGTTTTATCAGCCAGCAGCGGCTCGATGATCTGCTGCAATTTCGCCAGATCGCCCGACGGAACGGGAGCGGGACTTGCGCCAAGGGAATGGCATTTTTGCGCCCAAAAGTGTTGTTCGACTGTATAAGGCGCAACTATTTGAGGTACCTGTGCGCGCATTGCCTGCATCGCGATATCCGCCGCCCCGGCATGAACGATCACTGACAACTTTGGAAAAACCTGTGCAAAGGAAAGAGATGTCAGGAAATTGCATCCGGCAGGCAGCTCGTTTTCTTCGAGATTCTCCCAACCATAGCCGAGTGCGACCCGGTGTCCGGCGCTCGTAAGGGCGCTGCACAGTGCCAGAATTTCTTTTTGATTTTTCAGCCGGAAAGGAGCAATGTAAATCGGCGGCGGCCCCTGACTCAGATAAGCAACCGTTTCTTCATCGATATCGATTTCTTCGTCCAAATACCAGAAACCGGTCGTTATTTGGTTCGCAGTATTTTTGGCAGTTGAAAATGCAAGATCGATTGCCAGCAACATCGGCCCGGATCGATAAAGATGCTCAAACAGATTTGTTACGGGAGGAAGATGGGTGAACTTCCTTTCACGATTTAAAGCGGTGAGTACATGAGTATCCCAATCTTTGATTCTTCTGCTGCGCCGTTTATTCGCGCGGTCGTGCGGCACACCAAAAACCGGAAAATGATCGTGATCCCCAACGCCCGGTGTGAGCGCAGCAAAAAGGTAAGGGACTCCATGCTGCTCAGCAAGAGACCGGCCGGCGATTTGAAGACGCGCTCCTATCACTGCATCCGCGTCCCGCGTTGCATCTCGCAACGCGACAAAATGCGTGGCCATATCCTGGTCCAATACTGAGACGAGTGCCGAAGTTGCATCCTCAAAATCTCCTTCACACTCAAGATATTTTCGGTACGTCTTGCCGCTGGAAACCATCGGAAAACCTGCTTTATAAATGCGTGAACGGAATTCTTCAGGAGCGCAAATTGTTACGACGTGCCCCCGGGCTTGCAACGCTTTACCCAGTGCGATCATGGGAAGCACATCAGTTGCAGTACCAAAAGGGGCTAACGTGATTTTCATAGCAAAGTCCTCACCAAATCAAATGCTCTTCATCGTCGGGTAAAAGGAGAGCATTTGCCACAAAAAAATACTCATACCCGGAAGAGAATTTTGCAGAATCCGTGTGCTTCGGCTAATTCGGCAAATGCTGACCGAAAATAATCGCAAAGTATAGCATACGTGCCGGACAACGTAACTTTATTTGGGAAAAGTGGGTTTCTATTCCTGAAAATCCCAGACCCTCGTTTCCCAATCCACCAGGGGGCGTGGTCGACTGCACCCTGGTTCCTCAACTCTTCGAATTTCAAAAACTCTTAAAAGAGGATTCCACCCGCTAAGACGAAACGATTGTCGAATGCTTCCCCTTCATCATAAATCACATATCGGGCTTCCACGAAAGGAGTCACGAGACCTCCGCTGAATTTTACGCCGCCC